>NZ_JBDNJQ010000107.1:0-28548 GCF_051172895.1 Nostoc sp. CALU 1950
GTGACCCTCTTCAGTTCGACGATCTTGTTACAGAATATTAAGTCGCACATCGCGTTATTTTGTTAATTAGAATAAAGGGAAGAGTCTCCTGAATTGTGTTATCTGTCAAATCCAGGAAACGAAAAATTATATAACTTCCTGTGGGTAAAAATGGAAACAAAATATGTTGCAGTGGAGCGATCGCATTTTTGACGTTTAAAGCAAGGTAAACTGGTGCAAAACTGCGGATCTTGTTTCTCACGAATGATTTGGGATTGCCATAGTTGTTAGTAGGGAACTTTTAACTAACAATTCCTAGATTGTTGTATATTTCAATGAGATTGCCATCAGGATCGCGAAAATAAGCTGTGCGGATTCCCCAGTCTGGGCGATCTTGTGGTTCTGTTACAACGATCGCATTCTGAGTTTTTACTTGCTCATAAACCTCATCCACGTTATCGACTGCGAAAATCAAGACAGTTTTATCTCGATTGACAACATACGAAGGTTGTTCGATTCTGGGGACTACTTCAGCCATTAATTCTTTTTTGAACAAACCCAGCTTGAGATATCCGGTATTAAACTCAGCATATCCGCTATCTTCATCGCCCCAATCGACATCAAATTTCAGCAGATCCCGGTAGAACAGAAAAGAATCTTTATAGTTGGAGACAAGCAGTCTCAGGTGTGTTAACTGAAGCTTCATATCTGTTACCTTAGTCTACTAACTGTGAATTCTAGGTTCTGGATGCAAAGTCGCCAGCAACTCGCTTTCGACAATTGCCAATTCATCAAGCCGTTGCATGACAATTTCTCGGTCGAAATAAGTAGCAGCTAAAACCCAATATATACCGTAGTGTCGCGCTTCGGATGCCATTAGCCCACGATAAAATTTTGCTAACTCTGGCTCTGGACAGTGAGCAGCTAATAATCCCAGGCGTTCGTGAGAGCGAGCTTCTATTAAACCAGTTACTAGTAAGGAATCCAGAAATCGCTCAGGTTCTTTGGGGCGGACTTGAGCTTTTAAACCTGCGCCGTAGGGAGGCGGTGGTAAGGGAGCTAGGGGAATATTCCGGCGTTCTAACCATTGGTTAACTAGTTCAAAGTGTTCTAGTTCTTCGCGGGCGATCGCAGTTAGTTCCCGTACCATCTTAGTATTGGAAGGGTAACGAAACATCATATTTAAGGCCACGCCCGCTGCTTTGCGTTCACAGTGGGAGTGGTCGAGTAAGATGATGTCTAAGTTAGCGATCGCTTGTTCAACCCAAGCAGAGCTTGTGGGCTGTTTTAGGGCGTTGATAGTCGATAACTGAGTAAGCACAAAGTCACAAAACTCCAGAATTTAAATTTGGCTGAGTACCCTAACAAATTGATTTTAATCGTGGATGGGGCAATTTGTTGCTTTTATACCTTTTGCCCTCTCTCTTAGTCAGCACGTCATTGATTACCAAAAGCTGAAAATATCTCTAAATGGCTCTTATTTGCTGGCTTGTCCACGCACGAAATGCTTTCATTGTCGCATTCCTGCCATTGGTTTTACTCAACATCAAATATTCGGGAATCACTTTGCAAAATTGGGATGCTCCAATATTATTGGAGTAGCTCTTTTTCTGTCTTTGTTAACTCAATTTTCACATATTTACAGAGATATAGGACTCATATTTGATTTCTGAAAAAACTCAGTACAACTAAGAAGCCTTCTTGACTGTTGCCTATTGTCTATTGCCTATTGCCTGTCTACGCAAATTAGTTCAGAAATCAAAGCGGATTCCTATAGATAAAATTGGATATTCCATATTCAGATAAGCAGTGCTTAAAAGTTTGCACTTCCTCTATGATTTCCTGAATATGTTTTTTGAGAGCTATTCTTGACGGAAAATAATTACAAAACTGTTCTGCAATGCCTAGCAAAGTTACTGAAGTGTGATTTTCTATCCCTTTTCTAAGAAACCAGATTTTCTGAGGGCTATATGTTAACTGAAAGGAGTTGAAGCAAGTTTAATTCGCCGCTGTTTGGACTTCTTGATAAATTATTTCTTGAAACTGGATCATATCTTTTTGTGGATCGGCGTGGCTAACTTTCACTACTATCTGTTCGCCCAAATTCACAGAACGTTTGAAAGTCATTGGTAACTGCAAGCCCAAATCTTCTAACAAAATTAGGGCTAAGTTGCTGTCTTCCCGCAACCACATCAACACTGTCACATCCCAGGTTTCCTCTGGATGACGGCGTAAATACTCTAGAGCATAATATCTATTAGTTTGCCGTTCCACCATCGTCAACTCTTGGGTGATGCTGGTTACATTCATCATCACTTCTTTAAGTTGTTCTGCGGAAAATGGTAAAACTTCACCCCGCAAATGAGCTTTCAGTTGGAAGTGGGTAAGCAAGTCACTGTAGCGACGAATGGGAGAGGTTGCTTGGGTATAAGTATCCAAACCCAAACCAGCATGACGCAGAGGCGTAATGCTCATTTCACTCTTGGGCATACAACGACGCATGGCGCAGGCGCGAACGAATCCAGCCGGAAGTAGGAGTAATTCTTCGTCTGGGGGTAATTCCGGTTGCGGCTGACCGCGAAAAGGCAAAGGTATGTTGTGAGCTTTACCATAACGAGCCGCAACTTCACCGGCAACAATCATCATTTCTGCTACCAGTTGCCGCGACGGGGAATCGTCCAAAATGTCAATGTTGATCTCGTCACCTTTGACTTTGATCGTTGCTTCGGGCATGGTGATGCTAATTGCCCCTTGGGCGTAGCGCCAAGCTTTGCGCCGCTGTGCCCAAGTTGCGATCGCTGCAATTTCTGGTTCTGCTTGTACTCGCAATTGCAGCATTTCATCTACATCTTCGTAGGTGAGGCGATAAGTCGGCTTAATCAAGCTGGTATGAATGCTGTAATCTTCTACTACCCCAGTTGTACCTAAAATAATCCCGAAACTGAGGGCGCAACAAACCTTTCCCTGTATCAGACTCATTGGCCCAGTTGCCAATACCTCTGGAAACATGGGAATCATCCCCGTAGGCAAATAGACTGTACTACCCCGCTTTCTAGCTTCCAAATCTAATTCATCTTCCGGCACTAACCATCTAGTAGGATCGGCGATATGCGCCCAAATCCGTTCCCGTCCATCGGGGAGTACTTCCCAACTTAGACCATCGTCGATCTCTGTGGTAGTTTCATCATCAATGGTGTAGACCTTCAGGTGAGTCAGATCCAGGCGGTTTGCATCTGAGTCAATCGGCGGGAAATCCAAACGCTGTTGCGCCACTTCTAATACCTTATTAGGAAACTGAATCGGAATTGAAGAACGACGCAGGAACAAGTTTTCATAAGGACTCCACCAACCCAAATCTACCAGCAGTTGAAAGGCTCCTTGGGGTGTTGTGGGTCGTCCCAGCATGGTCATAGTTTCTAATACCGGAGCGCTTGGCGGATAAGCACGAGCCAAGGAGTCATAATTTACTCCCGTTCGCACAGTGTCAGCAAGTAGCGCTGCGTATTTTTCTAGCCCTTCTAAGCGCTGGCGATCGTGGCGCTGCCATTCTACTGCTTCACCTTTGAGCGCCTGCTCTACACGAATTAAAAATTCCTGCTGTCCCTTAGCTTTTAGTGCCTCTACTTCCAGTTGGTGCTTGCGTTCTGCCACTTGAGGAGCAGTTCGCGGCTCATAAGCGTCTCCTTTTTGCTTGAAATAAAGTTTGTCGTCTGATAACAAGCAATAGGCGGCGTAACAATGAGGCGCGGCTGATTCCGAAAATAGCAAATTTGCCATCAGGTTTGGGGTGACTGTTTCCCCATCTTCAACCAGTAATTCCCAAGCTACCTCTAAGCTAGATGGGTCTACATAAGGCTTGACCTGTTCCAAAAAGCTGGCAATGTCAGAGGGCTTGTAAGTCTGTCCGGTAACTGTATAAGTTATTTGTCTAGGCGCGAGGCTGTGGGATTGACCACGTTCGTCTACCACAAACCAGCGGGTTTTACCGTCTGGACGTTCTACGATGCCCAGACGGCGATCGCCTTGAACCCTAAATTCAACTAGCGTCCCCTTCTCCACAACTCTCGCACTTTAATTTGGTGAACAGTTTAATTAAATAGTTTTAAATTAGGAGTTAGGAGTTAGGAGTTTTGATTCTTAACTCCTGTACAGACGCGATTAATCGCGTCTCTCCTCTTTTTAGCCTTCCGCATTGATAAATGGCAACAAAGCCACAATCCGCGAACGCTTAATTGCTAATGTCAACTCTCGCTGTTGCTGAGACGTAAGCCCAGTAATCCGACGTGGCAATATTTTACCCCGCTCGGTGACAAACTTACGCAATAAATCAACATCTTTATAATCGATTGGTTCTCCTGGTTTGATTGGAGAAAGGCGACGACGGAAATAACTCATCTCTACTTAATTTCCTTGTGAACAGTATGTTTGTTGCAGTGGGTGCAGAACTTTTTCAGTTCTAGCCGGTTAGTGGTGTTGCGGCGATTCTTGGTACTGGTATAACGTGAAACACCAGCAGAACGCTTATCTGAATTTGTCCGACACTCGGTACACTCTAGTGTCACAATAATGCGGGCACCTTTACTCTTAGCCATAATCTTACAAACAGTGAAGCCTGAAGAGAATTAACACAAATGACTATCTTCTCACATTCTGCCGCATATTTTCAACTAATCTTTTGATTTTTATATCGAGCGAGTAGCCACGACGCGACGAAACGATGAAAGTTCCACAATAGCGATCGTGTAAAGCCTGCCGCATCTGGGCATCAGATAAGGCAGTCCCACAATCAATTGCTAGGGGAAGTACTAGCAGTATAGCAGTGGGATTGGCTCTAATATTGCTCAGGGCAATTGATACTAAAAGCGCACCCAAGCCGATGATTGTCTCTCGCTTCACCAGTGAGAGTAAATCTGGAATTCTGCCCATTATTTCCCCATCTTCGACTTCCAACACCTTTAAGTCGAACGCCCAACGCCCTAAACTTTGCCCTTGATTGTTGTATACTACCAGCACCCGCAAAACCAGCCAAAGTATGATAAAAACTAAAATTTGTACAAATTGAATACCGATATCGCCCCCTCCCAGTAGGGAACTGACTAACCAGACACCAAGGAAATCAAGTCCCAATGCCATACCTCGCCGCCCAATCTCAGCCTTGGGATAGTGTTTTTGGGGAAGTCGTTCGATAGTCATACAAAATAGGTATTTTTAGTTAGGGGTTGGGAAATAATTGCTCCTGTTTTTAATATTAAGGTGATGATTTGGGTTTGGCGTTTAAACTGTTATACATAAAAGTTCCATAGTTAGAGCGGGCAAGAACCCACCCCACAAAAGTCTGTTTTTGGGAAATTTTGTATTGTTGTAGAAAATTAATTTTAATTAACTTGGGAGTTGTATCATGATACATCTGTTTGCTAAAACAGCTATTGGTATGGTGACGACTACTGCTTTAGCGTTAGCGATCGCCATAAGCACTAAAGACATAGCTCATGCTGCTGAGTTTAACTTTAGCTGGAAGGGAGACACTGGTTATTCAGCTAAAGGTTCATTTAACTACGATACAACAACTGCTCCTAGCATTATTTCTGAAGCAGGTTTGGGAGCTACGAAGAACTTGCAATCTCTCTCAATTTCCTTCTTTGATCCCTTGAGTAATCTCATAAATAGTTTCACTCCTGTGCTTAGTGGTGTATCCAACTACGGCTATTTGAGATTCAACTTTGATAACACGACTGAGAAAATCTTTGG
This sequence comes from Nostoc sp. CALU 1950, assembly GCF_051172895.1. Classification (NCBI taxonomy): domain Bacteria; kingdom Bacillati; phylum Cyanobacteriota; class Cyanophyceae; order Nostocales; family Nostocaceae; genus Nostoc; species Nostoc sp. CALU 1950. The sequence goes on from NZ_JBDNJQ010000107.1 coordinate 5,728, forward strand.
CCCTTTTGATGTTGGCAAGGATGATGAGCTTTCTGGTGACACATGGCTTAATAATAATCTCGCACTCATAGACCAAGGTTTTAGTGATGAGGTTCTAACTAAAGAATTTGGTTTTAACAATAGAGATGCAGCAGGCACAAAGCAAATACTAGATTTAAGTAACAATTCGATTCAGGTATCCAAAGTCCCCGAAGGAAGCATAATTGTAGGTTTACTAGCAATGTGTAGTTTGGGATTTACTCTCAAGCAGAAAACAGCTATTAGCGCTTTGCGGCATTCGTAATTACTTTATCTGCTCTGTTGATTGAGTCCTTAGTGTTAATTTACAGGGATAAAGGTAAAAAGTCGGAGGCGATCGCTATGTTATCAGTCGGCGATGCAGAAGCAATTATTTTAAATTTGGTGCAGCCGTTGGATCATCAGCGGGATACTGAAGTTGTAGATTTATTCGCAGCCGATAGTCGGATTTTGGCAACACCTGTCACCAGTCCGTTAGATTTTCCCCATTGGGATAATTCGGCAATGGATGGCTACGCAGTTCGCTACGAAGATGTACACCATTCCAATGCCGAACAACCAGCCGTTTTAGAAATTGTTGAAGATATTCCGGCTGGGTATCAGCCCAAGTCTACGATTCAATCGGGGCAAGCCGCGCGAATTTTTACAGGTGCGGTGATCCCAGCAGGTGCAGATACTATAGTTATCCAAGAGAAGACACGTCGGGAGGAAAACCGCGTATTCATCCTGGATGCACCAAAACCGCAAGAATTTGTCAGACACAAAGCATCTTTTTACCAAGCTGGAACACAACTACTACCAGCAGGAATTAAGTTACATGCCCCAGAAATTGCCGTATTGGCAGCAGCACAATGTCCAAAATTAAGTGTTTACCGCCGTCCGCGTGTGGCAATTTTTTCCACTGGTGATGAGTTGGTGACAGTTGATCAACCGCTGCAATCAGGGCAAATTGTGGATTCTAATCAGTATGCACTGGCAGCTTTGGTGAGACAAAGTGGCGCAGAACCGTTGATTTTAGGCATTGTGAAAGATGATCCAGTTGCTCTGGAGAAAGTCATTACCCACGCAGTTGCGATCGCTGATATAGTTCTTTCTTCAGGTGGCGTCTCAGTGGGAGATTATGACTATGTTGACAAAATTCTCGAATCGCTAGGAGCAAAAATTCACATTCGCGCTGTGGCAATGAGGCCAGGGAAACCCCTCACTGTCGCCACTTTCCCCAGTAGAAACGCGATTAATCCTACAGACGCGATTCATCGCGTCTCTACAAACTCCCCACTTTATTTTGGTTTACCAGGAAACCCTGCGGCTGTGCTGGTGACATTTTGGCGGTTTGTGCTACCAGCAATCAAGAAACTTTCGGGAATTACTGAAAATTGGGAACCAGTGTTTTTAAAAGTGCGATCGCATGATGAATTGCGATCGGATGGTAAGCGTGAAACTTACCTTTGGGGGAAATTGCATTTAATTGATGGAGTTTACCAATTTCACAAAGCTGGCGGTAGTCATAGTTCTGGCAATTTAATTAATTTAGCTCAAACCAATGCCTTAGCTGTTCTTCCGGTGGGTAAAACACTAATTTACCCACAAGAAGAGGTACAAGTTTTGCAGCTTAGTAACTGTTAAAATATCTGCTCAAAAGCCTCAATCAAGCTGTTAACTTCCTCTAGGGTGTTGTAATGTACCATACTCACCCGGACTATTCCACCTTGGGATGCTAACCCCAAGTATTCAATGAGCCGTTTAGCATAAAAGTCTCCGTAGCGAATTCCAATAAAATGTTGGTCAATTTTTTCTGGAATGGTTGAACTATGCATTCCATCTACCACAAAAGATATAGTTGGCACACGGCATTGACGATCAGCCTTTGATTGACCAATCACTCGTACATTAGACTTGCTGTTGAGGTAATTTAGGAGGCGATCGCTAATCTTTTCTTCATGTAGGCTAATTAAATCAAACGCCTGCACCATTTGATTTCTCAAATCAGGTGCAGTTTCTTTGCCATAGTGCAGTTGTGCTAATTCACTCAAGTAATCACATAAACCTAACATTCCATAACTTAATTCAAAATTGACATTACCTAACTGAAATTTATAAGGTATATCTGTCTGTTCAATAAAATAATGGTTAAGACCAGGCAATCTTAATAAATGTTCTTCTTTGCCATAAAGTAAGGCATGATGTGGCCCATAGACTTTATAACAACTCAAAGCATAGAAATCGACATCCAAATCTTGAACATCAACTAGTCTGTGGGGTGCATAAGCTACACCATCCACACAAATCATCGCGTTGCGATCGTGTACAAATGCAGCAATTTTTTTAATTGGGTTGATGGTTCCCAGAACATTAGAAGCATGAGTCAAGGCTACTAGTTTGGTACGCTGACTCATCAATGGTTCTAAATCTGCTAAATGAAGTTCCAAGGTATCTGGGCGAACTTGCCACACTTTCACCTTCATTCCTTGTTTTTCAAGAGCGACCCAAGCACCAATATTAGCCTCATGGTCACAATTAGTAACAATAATCTCATCGCCAGGTGTGAAGGTTTGACCCAAACAAATTGAGAGAACTCTCAACATCATTGTAGTAGATGGGCCCATGACCACTTCTTTAGAAGAATTGGCATTAATGAAACTAGCCATTCCCCTAGTTGCTAGGGCTAATCGTTCTCCTGCAAGTTGAGAAACCCCATACGAAGCTCCCAACTGGACATCTGAACTTAAGAGAAATTCACTAATTCTATCTACTACTTTTTTCAGAGTTTGTGACCCGCCAGCATTATCAAAAAAAGTCCATTCACCAGCTAGAGCAGGAAAATATTGACGGACTTTATCAAGATTCAGGAGCATAGTATTATAAGTCCTCTAGAGAATGTTCTTTACCCTAGCCTAGCTTTTGGCAAGTTGCCTAGATGTGCCAGCCTTCTTGCTCTGTAACAATCTATCTAGAGAGGGTATACTTGGAACCCCAAAGAGTATATTACTTACATATCTAACTTCCAGCAAGGATTAATGTCTTGATTCTTCACAATTCTCGCCAATTTTATTTGATAAGTTTAAGAGAGAGTCAAAGCAGCTATTGTTTTGATTCTTAATTCCTTGATTGAAAACAAAGGAACGACCTATGAATACTACCGTTACATACGACATCGAGGTTATCAAGGAAGAAGCACTTCAACTTGTCAAAAAGGGACTTATTAACCGTCAGCAGCCAATTTATACCCTCTGTAAATATATTCCTCATCGTGACTGGGTTAATTTTGAGCTTGAGTTAGAAAAAAACGAATTTCTACTCAGAGATAGAATTATCGACCTCCTGAATCACGAATCGTGGGAAGACGATTATGGCTGCATTTAGAGGCTGAACCCACATTAGCAGCATCCCAATAAAATCAAAATTACAAATCAATTTTTCAGCATTAACAACCCTCACATTCAGTCGGGGGTTATAAATAAGAGATTATTAAAGTAAGCAATAAATCTTGATGGATGAGTTAGGTGCTAGAGAAGAGAAGATGAACTATTGCTAGCGTAGCAATAATTGTCTATTAGAGATTACGGTGACACAAGTCTTTTAGAGTTTCCTCGCAGGCTTACCATTGTTCTCCCGGTACTAGACTCTGCATATTGGTAACAACTTAAGAAAAAGGTATTGATTCTCAATAGGTGTATTTCTTGGGAAAAAATATCGATCCTGGAAACTCTAGAAATCACTTAGACAATACAGCACTTCCGGCAGCTATGAGGTACATTCTCAAAGCTGAAAGCTATGCTAGGAGAGGGGCAAGGAGAAAAAAACTGTATTGCACAATAGCGGGAAGCGCTGTAAGGCATTGCGATACGCAAGCCGCTTTGCACTACAACAAGTCTTCTCGATTTAATCACCGATGATACTTGTCGCCACAGTAGTGTTGATACTGCTGCCACCATTAGAAGTAAACCCAGAATCCGGTCGCGTAGTTCTAACTGCTGGGAATACGACGGTTTATTTTATACTAGTAGTGTTAATAGCTCCTCCATCCGCGCGGCGTTAGTATTGGTGTAGCCTCTCCTAGTGGTCTGTCCCATTAGTTCTGAAGGGTTATAAAAGTTTGTAGTAAGGACTTTAGTCCTGAATTTTTAAGCACTTAAGTGCTTATTACAAACCTTGCAAAATTAATGGGACAGAACACTAGAGAAGTTTGCCACAGGCATCGCTTCGTTTTCTGGCGCTGGCATGTTTCTATTCCGCTTGTGGTCTATATTACATGCAATTTTGTACCGCTATATATTTAATAGCGCTACAAAATTGTACTTGACGTACCTTTTTTTGTGCTGGATATTTTTAATATTCATAAGAGTAACTTATTTAATATTAGGGATTTTTGCTATTTGTACTTATAGTAGTATTTCTGCTTACTTCAACTAAAATATCAGCATTATTATGTGTCATATCAAACTTCAGATATGAACAATTATCCGGAATGCTGCTAGTTTAGTTAGTAGTTTGATTGAAATGTACTTAAATTAAGAGATAAATTCCCTAAAATCAATATATTTATTCAGCAGATTTTGTCATCCCTATTCCTGAGTGAACTAGATTAGTTATGCTCCTAGATTTAGAAAGATTTTATCAGGCTTGCAATCCGAGCAGACCTCTAATCATAGGAAACCCTAGCGATCGCCGATACTATATCGATTTTGCTGCGGTGCGGGGTGGTAAAATCATCGAAGCTTTACAGCGGACGATCGCGAGAATTTCGCCGGATATCCCAACCTGTCAACTATTTACCGGACATCTCGGCTGTGGAAAATCAACGGAGTTGTTGCGCCTCAAAGCTGAGTTAGAAGTGCAGCAATTTCATGTAGTATACTTTGAGTCTACCCATGTCTTAGAAATGGCCGATGTGGATGTGACTGATATTTTATTGGCGATCGCAGGACAGGTGAGTGAAAGCCTAGAAGCCATGAGAATCAGTCTCAAACCTACCTACTTTACTAAGTTATTTGGTGAACTTGTGGATTTTCTGCAAACACCAATTGATTTTGGGGTAGAAGCAGAGTTGTCTGTGGGGATTGCCAAAATCACAGCTAAAACAAAAGAAAGTCCCCAATTGCGGCGACGGTTAAGAGATTATTTAGAACCGCGAACAGCAAATATTTTACAGGCAATTAATCAAGAATTGCTAGAACGTGCCATCAAGGAACTGAAAACCAGGGGAAAAAAAGGATTGGTGGTAATTGTTGATAACTTGGATAGAGTTGCAATTCGACCTTTACCATCGGGGCGATCGCTACCAGAATACCTATTTATTCAGCGTGGCGAACAGTTACGCAAATTAAATTGTCATGTAGTCTACACTATTCCTTTAGCTCTGACTTTCTCCAACGATAGCGCCGAACTTCAGCATCGTTTAGGGGGAGGAGTTGCACCAAAAGTATTACCGATGATACCCGTGCGTCTGCGCTCTGGCGAGATTTTCCCGCAAGGGCTAACAATGTTGCGGCAAATGGTTCTAGCTAGAGCTTTTCCAGACATTTTGCCTAGCGATCGGTTAGGCTTAATTACAGAAGTGTTTGATAGTCTAGAAACCCTAGATCGGTTATGCCTGATTAGTGGTGGTCATGTACGCGACTTACTGGGGTTGTTATTTGACTGTCTGCGAGAACAAGATCCACCATTTGAACGGGAATGTGTCGATTTGGTGATTCAAAGACAGCGAGATTACCGAGCCAACGCCATCGATCCCCATGAGTGGGAATTAATCTTTCAAGTGGTGCAACAGCAGAGGGTTAGAGGTGATATAGAATACCACACTCTATTGCGAAGTTTATTTGTATTTGAATACCGGGATCATCAGGGAGCTTGGTTTGCCGTCAACCCAGTTTTAGCAGAGACGGAAAAATTTAAATCATGGTTGAACGACACCCACAAGTAGATGTAAGAGTAGCTAACGAGCGTGCTTTGCGAAGTTTGGGGAGAGCAATTGCCCTTTCTAGCGGTCAATTCTCTCTGGTTTTGGTGTGCTGCAATTATCGAGTTTTGCAAGAACTTATGCTGCAACGACTCGAAGAACTTTCTTCAGGAGTACACCAAATTCAAAAGGTAGTTCTGCCGCATAATGCTAGAAGCCTTTACACAAGTATTCATTTACAACTGGTAACTGAAGCTAATCCGCCATCGGCGTTGATGATTTTGGGTTTAGAGTCAGTAGATGGAATCGATGATTTACTGAGGTCTATCAATCATATTCGGGATGAATTTCGCAAACGCCACCCATTTCCAATGATTTTGTGGGTGAATGAAGAAGTGTTGCAAAAGGTAGTCCGTTTAGCACCAGATTTTGCTAGTTGGGCGGCGACACCGATTCGGTTTGAGATGACAACTCAATCATTGCGGCAATTTCTGCAACAAGAAACTGACTCTTTATTTGCTACGGTGTTACCAACCGATGCTGCACAACACCAACCTCCTCAAATTGCAAAGCATTATTCCACTGTGGAGCAAGTCTGGAAACATAGTTATGAACTCCACTTTGCCATTAAAGAGTTGCACAATCGTGGTATTACCTTAGAGCCAGAATTATACGCTAGTTTAGAATTTGTTTTTGGTCTAGATAATTATATTAGCGATCGCATCAATACAGCTTTAAGCCATTTTCAGCAAAGCTTGCAAGTTTGGCAAAAGTTAGGGGAGATAGGGGATAAGAGAGCAGGGGAGGCAGGGGGAGCAGGTGAGGGAGAGGGAGTATTTTCTTTCCCTATGCCTCCTAATCGCCCATCTCCCCTACTTCTGCGACAGGGAATTTTGCTATTTTATATTGGGCTGTGTTATTGCCGTTTTGCAGAGCAAAATCAAACAGAAAATCGCCGCCATTGGTACACAGCAAAATCTTATTTTCAGCAATGCTTGAATATCTTGCAGATGGCTGGACGTTTAGATATAGTTGCTGGATTTATTAATCAACTTGCAGAGGTTTTGCAATATCTGCAAGAGTGGGAAGAGTTACAGACGGTTGCTCAAAAGTCTTTGGAGTTACATCAAACTTATGGTAGTCAAATCCAATTAGCTTGTGACTACGGTTTTCTGGCGCAAGTGGCTGTGCAGCAGTCGCGGTGGGTACAGGCGAGTATATTGGCACACGTATCACTGCTGAAATTAGGTGAGGCACAAAAGCACAATGACCCTTATAACTGCTTATTTCCCTTACTGTTGGGGCAAATCTCTTATTTAGTATTGGCGAAAGCACAGCGAAATTTAGGTGAGCTAGAAGTAGCTCGTGAATACTTAGACAAAGCAACAAAAGAACTGTCATCAGCTTTAGAAAGTAGTGCCCATCAATACGATGCCCATCGTTATATTCGCTTATTGCGGACACTGCGATCGCTATATTTTGAAGAAGGGCGATATCTGGAAGCCTATTATATTCGACAGAAACGGCGTTCTGTTGAGCAGCAGTACGGTTTTCGGGCTTTTATCGGTGCAGGCCGCTTACAACCCCAAAGACAGGCGACAAACCCAGCATTGATGTCACATTCTGGTAGCAGTAGCGTCGCTTTAGAAATTGCGGCTTCTGGTCGAGAGCGTGATATTAATAACTTAATTGGCAGAATTAGCCGCGCCGATCAAAAGTTGACGGTGATTCATGGTCAATCAGGGGTGGGTAAGAGTTCTACCGTCACGGCGGGTTTAGTTCCAGCCCTGCAAAACCGAGCCATTGGCGATCAAATAGCTGTGCCTGTGGTACTACAAGTTTATACCGATTGGGCACGGGAATTAGGTAAATCTTTGAGTGAGGCGATGTCTAGTGACGCATCCCTTGCCGTTTACGCTGATATCAAGCCAGAAGCAGCCATTGAAGCGGAGGCTTTGCCCTACTTTGAAACACCTATTGCCATTATCAGAATTTTACAGCAACTAAAAGAAAATGCTGATAACCATCTGATCACAGTGATCATTTTTGACCAGTTTGAAGAATTTTTCTTTGGTTATAGCGATCGCAATCAGAAACAGGAGTTTGATAAATTTATTAGCGATTGCCTCAAAATACCATTTGTCAAAGTCATCCTTTCCTTGCGAGAAGATTATTTACATCGGTTATTAGACTTTAAACATCTTTCGGCACTAGAAGCGATTAATAACAATATTCTCGATAAGCATATCCGCTATCAGTTAAATAACTTTTCGCCAGAATATGCCAAAGCAATTATCCGAAAATTGACCGAGCGATCGCAGTTTAATTTAGAACCTGCTTTAATTGATGCTTTAATCGAAGATTTATCTACAGAATTTGGTGAAGTTCGCCCCATTGAATTACAAGTTGTGGGAGCGCAAATTCAAGATGAACGCATTACTACACTAGAAGAATATCAGCCATATAGACCGAACAAACTCATTGAGCGATATCTTAAGGAACTGATTAAAGACTGTGGCCCAGAAAATGAACGAGCCGCGTTACTCGTCTTATATTTATTAACAGATGAAAGTAACAACCGACCTTTTAAAACTCGTGCTGAATTAGCGGCGCAGCTAGCAGAGTTAGAAGATGCTGGCAAATTAGAGTTAGTATTAGACATTTTAGTGCGCTCAGGTTTAGTAGTTCTATTTCCCGATGTACCAGAACGCTATCAACTGATTCACGATTATTTAGTAGACTTGATTCGTTACCTGCAACAACAAGAATCGAGCTTACAGGTACAATTAAATCAGTTGCGTTACAAAGTAGAACAAAGTAAAACTGAGATTGAGCGACTTAAGAGTGAACTTAGCCAAAATAAGCAGCATTCCAAATTGGTAGTTCCTCATCCCCAACAGGGATTAGATTTATTAACAGAATTGCGGGAATTACACAAGCGGGAAGAATTGAGTCAGTTAGAAATTGAGCAATTACGGGCTGAACTGAAAGAAAAAGAATTAACAGCAAAACTAGCAGAAAGTCAAAAGAAACAAAGACTCAGTGAAGCTCAATTAAATCGTTCACTGAAAATCGCTCTAACTGCTTCCGTTCTTGCCATATTAGGATTGAGTGTTTCTATAGTGACAGCAGTAGATAGCGAAATTAAAACCCTCAGTGTATCCAGTGAAGCCCTCTTTGCATCCCAAAAAGGTATTGATGCTTTAAAGGAAGGTTTAAAAGCGGGGAGAAAATTACAACAAACAGTCTGGGTAGATTCCTATACAAGAGAGCAAGTACAGACGGCGCTTTATCAAGCAGTTTCCGGGTTGAGAGAATATAATCGTTTCGATGGGCATATCTCTGGGGTAAATAGTGCTACATTTAGCAGCGTTCCCCCTTGGGGTTGGCAGAGCCATCGCTCTTTAATTGCCTCGGCTAGTGCAGACACTACAATCAATCTCTGGCGTCCCGATGGCAGCTTGGTCAAAACCTTGTCTGGGCATCAAGATGTAGTCAATAGCGTTAGTTTCAGCCCTGATAGTCAAATCATTGCTTCCGCTAGCCAAGATAAGACAGTAAAACTTTGGAGTCGAGAGGGTCAACTGCTTGCTACTCTTTTAGGACATCAGGGTGTAGTGAATAGTGTTAGTTTCAGTAAAGATGGTCAACTCATTGCTTCAGCGAGTACAGATAAGACAGTAAAAATTTGGAGTCAGGACGGTAAATTACTCAAAACCTTAGAGGGACATGATGGTGCAGTTTTGAGTGTTGCTTGGTCAACTGATGGTCAAACTATTGCTTCCGGGAGTGCTGACAACACCATCAAGCTTTGGAGTCGGAATGGTGAGTTGCTCAAAACCTTCTCAGGGCATAATGATGCAGTCTTGAGTCTAGCTTGGTCAACTGATGGTCAAACGATTGCTTCTGCTAGTTTAGACCAGACAATTAAACTGTGGAATCTAGAGGGTAAGCTACTGCGAACCTTGTCGGGGCATAGTGCTGGAGTTACCAGCGTCAGTTTTAGCCGTGATGGTAACACGATCGCTTCCGCAAGTACCGACGAGACAATCAGACTTTGGAGTTCTCAAGGTGTCCTGCTGGGAACCCTGAAGGGACATAATAATTGGGTTAACAGTGTCAGTTTCAGCCCAGATGGTCGTACCTTGGCTTCTGCCAGTCGGGATAAAACTGTAAAACTCTGGCGTTGGGACGATGTGTTACTGCGAAAGCCCAAAGCTAATGATGACTGGGTAACTAGCATCAGTTTTAGCCCTGGGGGTCGCACTTTAGCCGCAGCCAGTCGAGACAAAACTGTAAAACTTTTCAATCGAGAGGGTAAACTTATCCGTAGTTTTACGGGGCATCAGGGTCAAGTTTGGGGAGTTAGTTTCAGTCCTGATGGTAAAGCGATCGCTTCGGCTAGTAAAGATAAAACAGTAAAACTTTGGAGCCGCAACGGTAAACTGCTCAACACCTTACAGGGTCATCATGATACCGTCTTGGGTGTAGCTTGGTCGCCGAATGGTCAAATAATTGCCTCGGCTAGTAAAGATAAAACAGTAAAACTTTGGAGTCGAGACGGTATACTACTCAACACCCTGCAAGGACATCAAGATGCAGTGAATTGGGTAAGTTTTAGCCCCGATGGTAAATTGTTAGCCTCAGCCAGTGATGATAAAAACGTGAAAATCTGGACTGTAGAGGGTAAATTACTATACACATTAACTGGTCATAGCCGCCGAGTAAATGGGGTTGCTTGGTCGCCTGATAGTCAAAGCATTGCCTCAGTTAGTATTGATAGCACGGTGAAGATTTGGAATCGAGACGGGAAACTGTTAAATAATCTCGTGGGCGATGGTGATAGTTTCATCAGTGTCAGTTTTAGCCCCGATGGCAAGACTCTAGCAGCTAGCAGTGATGATAAAGTAAGGATTTGGAACCGAGAAGGGACATTACTGATTGCTTTGAAAGGTGATAAGCAAGAGTTAACCAGCGTTAGTTTCAGTCCTGACGGAAAGACTCTGGCTGCGGGTAGTGGTAACGGTACAGTGATTTTCCAGAATTTAGCAGATATCCAACTGGAAAAATTACTAGCACGGGGTTGCGATTTGCTGCATGATTATTTGCAGACTAATCAGAAGCTAATGAAAAGCGATGGCTCCGCCAACGCCAGGGGCGAACGCGCCTTGTGTTCTGGTAGGTGATGAATCAGGTTTAAAGCAATGATTATATAACTAAATAAATCATCAGTTGCAACTACTTTCTAACTGTTTTATTTCCTGTTCTTGATATTCTTCAGGAACGAAACTGTAACCAAACTCAGAACACTTGGACTTGATAATTTTGGCTAATTCAACTTTTTCCTTTTTACGATTACCATTCTCAAACTTGATCATATCTTTCTCATCAGCTCCCTTAGCTTCAAAATTAGGATTTGCTAAGTTATCTCGTAAATTTAGACGTGTTGGCTTTTCTTTTATATTTGTAAATAAAGCTTGAATTAAGACTTCAGCAGCATCGTAAGCTGTCACAGTCCAAGGACTAATTTCTCTACCTTGCCATAATTCTTTGGCTTTATTTGCAAAAAAATTGGATTGAGAAACTGTTGTTTTTATCCACGGAGTAGGCACCACTAAGCGATCTATAACATCTTCACCTAGCAGAAGTGTTTCATCCGTGAAAAGGGGATTTGCTCCTACTATCAAAAAATCTTTAGGACTAGCTTTAATTAATTTGAAGGTATTACGTAGGCTATAGTCAGTGGTTCCTCCATCAGGAATAACGACAAAGGCTTTAACCCCTTTATCATTTGCATATTTAATAGCTCTACTTGGCTTAAATAAAGGGCTAGATAAATGAAATAAATGAAAATATTTATATTTATCTTTATCATCTAACTCATTTACAATATCTATCTTAAAGTTCGATAAATCCTTTTTTAATTTACTCAAAAAAGATGCACTGAATCTACTGGAGGGATTGTAAAAAACTGCTACTTTATAATTTCTTTTAATTTCTAGATGACGGGCTACAGCAAAAGTGTTTCGCTCAAGAGAGGGAATTGTACGAAAGAAAAAATGATCGTTTGGACGTGGAAGTTCTGCAGAAGTACTCCCAGGAGAAACCGATACTAACTTGCCCTTTTCATAAATGTCCCTCGTTTCAAGAGTAAGATCACTAGCATAATGACCTATGACTGCAAGTATATGCTTCTGTTCTACTAAAATGCTTGCAATTCTTTTAGCTTCTTTAACGTCGTTTCCGTCATCTGCTATCAATACTTTAAGACCAATTTTAGGCGGATATTTCTCTTTACTCAAAAATTCTTCTTGGGCTTGAGCAACCCCTCTTAAAATTTGTAACGAAGTATAAAGGTTGCTATTTATAGGAACTACTACAGCAATTGTATAAGCTGGCATTTTGTCTTTTTCAATTTTTGCATTGTTAAGATATATCAATGTTTCAGGATCATTTGGTTCTTTTTTTCTTGCTTCTTTAAAGAAGTAAACAGCTGTGGGATAATTACTGAGCTTATAAGCCTCTATGCCCTTGATTTTGTCAGCTAAAGCAGACCCTGATATTAGAGATTGTTCACCACAACTTAAAGATTTAACGATTGACAAGTTTATATTATTATTCTCCTTACCATTTGGGCAAACAGTAGAAGAATTTAATGTTAATTGATATATTGCTATTGCGAAAAACAATCCAATACCTATAAACACGAAAAAAAATAGTATTTTTTTTAAATGTCTTCTGATTAAATTTTTGTACTTTTTTACTCCATTGTTATTTATCTTGTTTGAATTGGTTACTGTTTTAAAATCACTTGTTTCTAGTTGTGATGGATTGACCCTATTAGTGTAAGTTTCTTTTGTTCTTAAAGTTTTTAACTTTTGCTCGGTTTTTTCAATTTCATCTTCATGAGCTTTTATCCTTTGGTTTATTTCTTCAATATCTTTTTTCCATTTAAGCTGTCGCTTTGGATCTGTTTCACAACGCAACTGATTTTGTAGCTCATTCCATAGCTTCCTATCTGTTGCCAGTTGCTCTTGGAGGTATTTAAGCTGATCATCCATAGTTTAGTTCCTCCGCAACTTAGAGATTAACTGTTCCCAAGCAGACTTAATGTTGAAACCACTTCCAAGCTCTAACTCACCTTCATACTCCACAAGCATTGGCACAATCGGTAGAGTTATTTTTAATTTATGTTTGGCATCTAGCTCAGGATCTTTAATAATTTCAGCTACTGCTACACTAGTGAGACACAAAGCAGGAATTCGTTGTTCTAATGCTGCTAACATCTGCTGCATTTGTTGCTCTGAAATCAAGTTTGCTTCTAGTGCATCTATTAGGTTCTGAATCAAAACTAATTGTGTTTGATCTAGTTGCTGAGTAATAGTACTAATTATGGCTCGTTCGATAGCATCATAGCGGTTTAATAGAGCTTGACGCATTTGATTTTGATTTTCATAAATGGCAACTTGACCATTTAGTAAAACATTTAACTTCGCATCCATCTGCTGCAATTGGCTTTCGACCTTCTGCATCTCAGTATTTGGAGTATTTGATAATTCTTGGTCTAGTTCAGCGTACTCTTGCTTGTAGCGAGCAAGTGAATCCCATTGCCGCTCAATTTCCTGGCGATACCCAGCCTTTACACGAGGGTTTGTCTCGTAGCGCAATGCTTCTTCAAACTCCTTAAGCAGTTCTTGGTCTTCGCTAATGTGTGTTTCCAAATCTTGTAGTCTCTGAGAAAAGCCTGGAGAGAGCATAAGGTTAATTCTGTACTTCCTGAATAGCTAACTTTGTAAATCGCAGATAGATTAAGTAAACTCAACAGCACTTGGTTTTTATTCGGAACTAAACTGAAGTCAAGCCATACCGTAATTACCGTAAGTCCTTTTTAGTGTAGCAATGTCTCGCAGGTGCAGGGCGCGATCGCACTCCAAAAACTCCTAGCCTGATAAATAACTCAACTTAAAAGCGATCGCTCCTGATACCAACCAAAGGTGCGTAGGCGTAGCCCATCGGAGCGATCGCCTTCTATTACCCAACCTCAAGCCGTTGTCTCAGAACTACGGCAGGAAAATCAGCCAGGACTTATAGACAAAATTGTACATCTTGGTAGCATTGAGTGAAGTACCCGTCAGCAAGGGAGCGAGGGCGATGTATGCAACCGTCACACAACCACTGACTTTTGAAGAGTTTCTTGCCTGGGACGATGGTTCAGGCAGGGAGTTTGAGCTATTGGATGGGATTCCCGTGCCATTATCAGAACCAAATGCAAATCATGAGGATTTGATCCAGCGACTGTGTGCCTACTTGGAAAATCACTGCCAAGAAAATGACCTGCCTTACGTATCGCGCCAGTCCAAGCAGATTCGGCTCAAAATAGCACCAGGCGAAAAGGAAAAAAGCCGGAAAGCAGATATTGTCATATTTGCAAGAGTTGAATGGCAGAGGATGAAAACCATATCTAGTTCTGCTGCTGCATATATTCCACCACCCGGAATCATTGAGGTCGTTAGCAACAACTGGAAGGACGACTATCTGACAAAACTTGCTGAATATGAGGAATTGGGCGTTTTCGAGTACATCATTGTAGACTATGCTGCTTTTGGTGGCATTCGGTTCATTGGCTCTCCCAAGCAGCCAACCATTACAATCTACCAACTTGAAGGTGCAGAGTATTTACACCCAAAGGTGTTTCGAGGGCAGGATCGAATTGATTCTAGATTGTTTCCGAACATTCCCTTAACGGCTGAACAGATTTTTGCAATGAGTCGCTGATTAGCAATGAAGAAATTTATTCTAGTCGTCTTCTTCGCACAATCGCAATCGCCCAACGGTAATCAAATGTGGCGTAGCTGGCTGCATTATTTACACAAGTTGTAGATTGAGCGATCGCAACAATCAATTGAGCAGATGCAGCGTGCGATCGCACCCCAAAAATCCTTACATAATTAAATCTGCGACATTTGTCTACGTATTAATACTGCACAAAACAGCGATCGCTATCATGACAGCATAAGTGTATCCTGTATAGAAAAACACTTATTATGAACCTTGGAGTAGATTTTTTTATTTTAACTAAAAATCTAAGTAAACATACTAATACACTGTGACAAAAATTTGCTTACCTTTAACAAGGGACGGGCAATTCATGAATTGCTCCTATTTGTCTGCTTGCTTAATTGAGATGGTAGCTGGATTTGCGCCGCACTCTATTAGGCTGTGATTTGTTTATTATTCTCAGCTTAATTTCGGTCTAATAATGATCAAAAACACTACTCTAGATCCTCTAGTAACTGATATTCGGTGTGAAGAAATTTGTCAGATTTTGGGAGAGACTTACAACCAGGAACGCTGGAACGATTGGCGCTGGCAAATGCGGCATCGGTTGACTAAGCTGGAACACTTTCAGAAGTTATTAAGGCTTAGTGCTACCGAAGAAAAGGGACTTTTAATCGCACCAGAGAAGTTTGCTGTAGCCGTAACCCCATACTTTGCATCACTACTTGATCCAGAAGATCCCCTTTGCCCACTACGGTTACAAGTGATACCACGGCAAGAAGAACTAATAGTTAGTCCAGCAGACATGGTAGATCCATGCGGTGAGGATCACGACACTCCAGTACCAGGACTCGTACACCGCTATCCTGACCGCGTGTTGCTGCTGGCCCTAGATAGTTGCGCTGCTTATTGTCGTTACTGCACCCGCTCTCGTTTGGTGAGCCAAGGTGAGATGTACCCAGTAACGCGGCGGTTGGATGCGATCGCTGCTTACCTGGAGGAACACACCGAGATCCGTGACGTACTAATTTCCGGTGGCGATCCTTTATTGATGGCTGATGAACCTTTAGACAATTTGCTTAGGCGGCTGCGTGCCATTAAGCATATTGAATTTATCCGCATTGGTTCTCGCGTGCCAAGTTTCTTACCGCAGCGAATTACACCAGAACTGGTTGCCTTGCTACGTAAACATCGAGTGTGGCTATCTTTGCACTTTTGTCATGTGCGGGAACTTACCCCAGAAGTCGCACAAGCTTGCGATCGCCTCGCTGATAGTGGCATTCCTCTAGGCAGCCAAACTGTGCTGTTAAAAGGTGTGAATGATTCTGAAAAAGCTCTGAAGAATCTGTTTCACGGTCTTCTTAAGCTGCGTGTGCGACCTTATTATCTTTATCAATGCGACCCTGTTGTTGGCACTGCACATCTGCGAACAAGTGTGCAAACTGGGCTTGATTTAATTTCTAAATTACGTGGTCATACTACTGGCTACGCTGTACCAACCTATGTAATTGATGCCCCTGGTGGTGGTGGCAAAGTCCCAATTCAAGCCGAGACTCTAGTTGCTTATGAGAATGGTACAGCTACAGTGCAAAATTGGGCGGGTAAGACGTACACCTATACAGATCCAGTAGAGTAAGTTATGGGGTTATTCATTGGTCTGTGTTATGACTTGAAGGCAGACTACCTGAAAGCTGGTTTCAGTGACTCTGAGGTAATGGAGTTCGATGATGAAGAAACTATCATCGGGCTGGAAACTGCACTATTGCAGTTAGGTCATCAGATTGAACGTGTCGGTAATGGTAGAGAACTTGCTCTGCGCTTGGCAAAAGGCGATCGCTGGGATTTGATTTTCAATATTGCTGAGGGTTTAAAGGGTCGCTCTCGTGAAGCTCAAGTCCCGGCAGTCTGCGAATTATTCGCTCAACCCTACACCTTTTCCGATCCACTCACCTGTGCTTTAACTTTAGACAAGGCGCTTGCTAAAAGAGTGGTGCGCGATCGCGGTTTGCCGACAGCCTCCTTTGAAATCGTGAATACTACCGCAGAGGCGGCAGCCGTGTCACTGCCAATACCACTTTTCCTCAAGCCTGTGGCGGAAGGTAGTTCTAAAGGGATAACTGGGCGTTCTCTTGTCAAAGAACGCGAGGAACTAGTAAATACTTATCAATTGTTACGTGAACTTTTTCAGCAACCAGTACTCGTGGAAACCTTTCTTCCTGGTAGAGAAGTAACAGTAGGCATTATTGGCAACGGCAGCAACTCACGGGTAGTAGGTGTGATGGAAGTAATTTTTACAGGAGAAGTGGAAGCTTTTGCCTACACCACCCTTAACAAAGATGAGTATCTGGAACGGGTATCTTATGGTTTACTCATAGATCCTGAACCACTGGCAGCACAGGCAAGGCAACTGGCGGTGGATGCTTACCATACTCTTGGTTGCCGAGACGCTGCCCGCGTGGATCTGCGCTGCGATGCTAGCGGTGTGTTGCAGTTTATGGAGCTTAACCCATTGCCAGGGCTACATCATATCCGCTCAGACTTGCCAATTATGGGACATTTGGGTGGTGTGACATACACAGAAATCATTGCTGAAATAGTCGAGTCTGCATGGCAAAGGTACAAAAATTGAAGTTTTTAGAGCTGTTCAATCAGAGTGACATACTTCCAGCGCCGCCCTTCTCTACGAGACGCTCCGCGAACAGGACGGCGTGGGGCTGCTGGCGAGAATAGCTTAACTCAGTAGTCAAAAGATAAAAACGCCAAGTTAAAAGCACTGCACCCATGAGTAGCCCTAGTACTAAACCCAACCATAAACCTATAGCACCCCAGCCGAAAGTGAATGCCATTAGATAACCTCCACCTAGACCTACTCCCCAGTAAGCGAACATAGTAATTAACACTGGCACTTTGGTGTCCTTCAACCCGATTAAAGCACCAGCAGCAATAGTCTGAATAGAATAAAATATCTGGACTATTGCCCCCGCAGCCAGGAAAGAAATTGCCGTTTTAACTATCTCGATATTATCTAAATTACTGGTGTCCAAATACATTGCCACAATATAGTTGGGAAACAGCCAAAAAATTAGTGCCACAATACTCACAACAGGAGTGATAAGGGCAATGCAGACAAATCCCGCTCTGCTTGCACCCTTGAGATCATTTTGCCCTCTCAGTTGTCCTACTCTCATAGTGACGGCATAGGAAATACCTATAGATACAGTTTCGACAAAACTTTCCGTCTCGACAGTAATTTCATGGGCTGCTAATGTCTCTGTCCCAAACCAACCCATCAGTAAAGCAGTGACAGTGAATACTCCAATTTCTGCCCCATACTGCAACCCCAAAAACCACCCAGTTTGAAAGATATCTATAAACATATCTTTATCGAACTGATGCAAAGCACAATCAAGTTGATATTTTTTAAAATAGTTATCAAAGCAAATCCAACTGGTGGCGGCGATAAAATTCAGCCAAAAAATGAGTGCGCTTGCCCAACCAATACCGGCTAAACCAAGGACTGGAAAACCAAATTTACCGAACATTAGCACGTAATTAGCAGCCGCATTTGATAATAGTCCCACCACGGTAATTACTGTTAGGAATTGGGGACGATTGAGGGCAGAGCTAACTTCTTTTAAGATACAAAAACCGAGTGCAGCAGGAAAACCCCAAACAATAGACCGCAAATATGTTTGAGCTAATAACACATTGCTTTCTTCTTGACCAGTCAGCAGCAGAATAGAGTCAAAGTGCCAAATGACAAACATCACAGGTAAGCACATCGTCACAGCTAACCAAATTCCTTGACCGGTAGCACGACTAACTTGGTCTATTTTTCCTGCACCAAAAGCATTGGCGACACTCACACCCGCAGCGGAAAGAACAGAACGACAAACGGAAGCTAGGGTAGAAAAAGTAACAGCACCTAAAGCACCCGCAGCTAAAGCTTGGCTGTTAAGTAAGCCCATCATCACTCCATCCAATAAAGGAATGCCCGCTTCTAATATTTGAGTAATTACCAAAGGAACTGCCAATTGCAGGCAGGCTTGGATTTCTAATATCAGTTCTGACTTAAATTTTTTTGAAGTTAACTCCATTGGGGCGCGAAACTTGCAACACTGAATACATTAAGATATATTAACGCTACAGGTGCAATCAACTCAAGCTATAGGAATACGGTTTGATTACTGAAATCATTTGCGTAGGTAGGCAATAGGCAAAAGGCAATAGGCAATAGGATTTCAGAAGATTAAGGTGTACCGAATTTTTTTCAAAAATCAAATATGAGTCCTATATTAGCGATCGCTTGACCCTTGCAACAGATAAAGTAGCGTAGGCGCAGCCCACCCTAAGCATCGCCCCACTTAAATTTTTGTAAAATGTTGCCTTTTAGCCATAACCGAGGAGAATTCAGGAGTGCTGGGTACTGGTAGGGAATTATTTATTAATCTTCCCCTGCTCCCCCTGCTCCCCCTGCTTCCCCTCTCTCCTTTCTAGCGTCAAACAGCAAAATCACTGCGTCGGTAATTTCGGGTGTGTAGTCGAATATTTTGCTACGATGCCAGAAATCTCAGGGTTGTAAAGCCTCAGATAATTCCAGTAGTTGCCAAATACTTGACGCACATAATTTTTGGTTTCATCAAAGGGAATTTCTTCAACAAACTCGTCTGGATCTTGTGTAGTTAGAGTTTGCAGCCATTTGGAGACATTACCGGGGCCAGCATTGTAACTAGCGATCGCGAGCAAGGAATTATTGTTATATTGCTCATGGGTATGATCCAAATACCATGTACCCATCATGATGTTATCGTTGGGATTTTCTAGACTTATTGTTTTGAAATCCACTTTGATTTGTGGGGCGATCCATTTAGCTGTACTCGGCAACACCTGCATTAAGCCAGTAGCATCAGCGACAGATTTGATTTTTGCTTCAAACCGTGACTCTTGACGCATCAAGGCAGTTACTAGCAGAGGATTGAGTTGACGCTCAGTAGACCACTTTTGAATTTCTCGAAAATAGGGAAATGGATAACGGGCTTGCCAGTAGATGATTTGTTTGCTCAGAGTCTCGTATTGGGTTTGTTCAGCGGGTATTTCCCGGTCTTCCAATTTAGAGATTTTGTCAATTCCGATGAGATTTTCTCCCCTTGCCAGCCGCATCAACCCTTCAGTAAATTGCTCTGCTACTGTTGGCTGAACTTTGTTTTGAAATTCTGTTTGCCATTGTAACCAGGCATCACGGTCTTGACCCAACAGATACAATTCTTTGAAAGTTTCAGAACCAGCAGGCGGTAATGGGCGCTGGGGTGTGATTACTTCCGGGTTCATGACGCGCACGTTGTCAAAGTTGCCGACATTCAACCCCAGCATCGTCGCCGATCGCCATGCATAGTAAGAGTAAGGAAATTGACTAATCACATACTCATAAGCCGTTTTAGACTCCTGCTGTTTGCCTAGTGAAGCTGCCCATTTCCCTACCCAAAAGCCGGCTCTTGGAGCCAAAATACTGTTGGGATTGTTGGTGACAATTGGTTCTGCCCATTGCCAAGCACCGACGTAATCTTTGGCTTTGGCTTTGTCTTTGGCTATTTTCCAGCGGTATTCTGCGGCTTCATCAGAATTGCCGTATTTGGCTATGAGTAATTGCCACGCCACGCTAGCTGATTTTTGATCTTTGAGGGTTTGGAGAGTTTTAGCTTTTTGTACCAGTGCAGTACCAGCTTGTTTCGGAAATTTACTAATTACCTGGTCAAGATAGGGTAAGCCGTCTTTACCTGTTTTTGTGGTTTCTGCTAACCGCAGTAGTGCAGTTCCAGTTTCTTCGGTATCTGGAAATTGCTGGACTAATTGTTTATAGGTGGCGATCGCTTTTTCTCGATCTTTGCCTCCTACTTGTAACCCCCGTGCGGTACGGTAGAGGTTGCGCGGTGTTTTGGGTGCTTTGGCATAAGCATTGGCCGCTTTGAGAAATTGACTATTTTCCCAATAGCTTGTACCAATGATTTCCCAGTCTTCAGATTTGAGATTCGGCTGTTTTACTAGCTGATCTAAAACGCCCACTATCCCTGGTTGATCGTAGGCATATTTAGCCAAAATCAGCTGTAATTGTGGCTGATTGGGATTTTCTTGTAAGCGTTTGCGGATAATTTCCCAAGTTAGAGGATTGGAAGGAAATTGAGCGATCGCGGTTTCTTGTTGCTTTGGTTGGGCAATCAGATATAGCGCTTTTACTGTGGCTGCTTCTTTGGGATACAGTCTCAGCACACTTTGCCTCAGATCCGAAGCTTTGCCATCCTCACCCAGCATATCCTCTGCCTGGGCTTGTTTCAGCAAAATATAAGGCGCGAGAACAGGATAGTCTTTCTCTAATCCTTGAAGTAAAGCCAGGGCTTTTTGCGCTTGGGTTCTTTCAATATAATCACTCGCCAACAGATAACGAGCGCGATTCCGGTCTGGCGATCGCGATTCTTGGGCGATCGCTGCTAGTTTTGCCGCCCGTTCTGGCAGCGATTGTGAGATCAGTGGAAAGACCGCTGATTGGGCAATGCTAGTCTCTGATGTTGACTCTGCTTTATTCTGACTCAGTTTGAGCCATTGTCCAAGGGATTTGCCAATCTCTGGTGCTGATACCATTGCCCCGGCTAAAAAGGCAAACAGTGCCGCACCCGCAATTATCGAAATCTGCTTTTTTTGTAGTTTCTTCAGCATGAATACCCGCTGAAAAGTTCCGGTGAATTTCCTGAAACTCTAACACTCCTAACCATCAGTGTGTCCAATTTTTAATTTTAGATTTTTAATTTTATGTAGAAAAATACTAATTTTCAATCCTACGGTTGGCAGTATTGAGTTATTAGCACATATTAAATACTATTACATCTATCTTGGGTATATCATAAATTCACTTTCCCAGTATCACTTGTGCAGTGAAAACACAATCCTCAGTCCCTTTTACATCAATACGGTTCGGATAAGCACTCTTCACTTTTCTTATGGTCTGGGAATTGGTTTTGGGGAAAGGGGTAAAGGATGTATTAAAACCTTTCCCCCAAAACCGAACCGTATTGCCTTTTAAGGGACTTCCAAGGAATAAATTACTCAAAAAAATAGGACTTACGCAATAAATAAATAATCATTATGAGGGTGTAAGAGGTTGCTGACGTCAACCACCTCTTACACCCTCAAGTATTCACAAAAAACTTATTATCCAAAAACGGTATCATCGGCTATTATTTTTGGCGTTGGCAAAACTTTTCGGTCTACTGACTTTACCATTCAACCTCTTGGTGATAGATTTATCCAATAATTCATATCTATTCAAAACAACAATTAACATAACAATGAAAACATTGCTGGCTTTAACGCCGATCGCGCTGAGTTTACTTACGCTTACAGTCGCGAGTTCTGTGAATGCTCAAGCGATAATCGATACTGTAGACAACGGTAATTTAAGTGTGACGGGGATGACACGAGGAAGCGGTTGCACTGTCCTTTTTAGCCCTCAAGGGGAGCTAGTTCAAAATGGTCGTTCCTGTAGTTCAAAAGAAATTGGTAAAGCTCAAACTGCGATCGATACCTATCTCCGGGAGCAAGGCGCACCTGAGCGCAACAGTGACAACTCAATGCGGCAAAAACTGACCTTAATCTGCTACGGTGAAGGTCGCAAACCAAGTCTTGAAAGCCGCAACAGCTATGAATGGAACTCACGTCGTCATCGCTATGAACTGCAAAATCGTGTAGAGTCTTCGACAAAGGAATTCGATTCCGAGGTTCAAGTCGAGATTCGTAATATGCAGGGAAAAATTCATCTGGGCGGAAGGCTCATCCCGCCAATTAATTCAGGCGGTACTAATGGATGGTGGAACCTCAAGGATCTCCGTGTCACACCTGAGCAAATCACGGGAAAATACCAAGTAAATGGGCTAAATCATCCGCGTGTTGAGATCGACCGACGCAGTGGACGGATCGCCATTAATGGGATTGAGCGTTTCCGTGGTACTTGCGATTCCGGCGACTGGAGCAGTGGCAGAACTCGTTTCTAGTAGTCTGTCCCATTAGTTATGAGTGGTTAGCGGTGGTCAGATCCCCGACTTCTTAAAGAAGTCGGGGATCTCGTAGCCCAGCAAAAT
>NZ_JBDNJQ010000108.1:0-28478 GCF_051172895.1 Nostoc sp. CALU 1950
GGAGTAAATCATGGCTAATATCACACTTTCTGAACTGTATGTAGCTGGCTCAGAACTATTCCAAGATTCCGAAAGCTTTCTCACCGAATTGAACGACATGAATTCTGTCTCTGTTCATGGTGGAGAAGGCGATGGATACGATGACTTCTTGACCTATGGCGAAAAGGGATTTGAATTCTCCATCTTAGGTCTGGGTATCAATAACGTTACATCCCTGGCTAAGTCATTCAGCGATGCAGATTAATAGGATAGTTCGCTAATGAGCTAAATGGCTCTTTTGGGATTAGAAGCAGAAAGAAATATATGTGATAAACATCAGGTTTCTTGAATACCAAAAACCCAAAAGAGCCAAATTCAGCAATCTACAGATAAATGATCACAAGATTTTTAGGAGTAAATCATGGCTACCATTACACTTTCTGAATTGTATCTAGCTGGCTCAGAACTATTCCAAGATTCCGAAAGCTTTCTCACCGAATTGAGCGATGTAAATTCCATCTCTGTCTATGGTGGTCACGGCGACGGATTTGATCCGTTCCTAGATTATGGAATTAAGGGATACGAGTTCTCAATCTTAGGGTTAGCAATCAATAATGTTGTATCTTTAGCCAAGTCATTCAGCCAAGGTAGTGGTGCTTCTGCCAACAGCACTTGTGATTAAGAATATTAATTCATAGTGCGATACAAAGCGATTTTACTTTCCTATGATTGCAGGAAAAACAAGATTTGTGCGGTTAATAATAGCAAGACTTATTGAATGATCAAAAGCCAGCATTTCCGCCTAATTTAGGCTATGAAAAGCTTTATTACGCACAAATTTTACTGAACGGCCACAATTATTTTGGGGAATTAGTTATGACTAAGATCACACTTTTCGAACTGCGTCCTCTTGGCTCGGAATTCTTCCAAGATTCCGAAAACTTCCTAACCGACTTGAGCGATATGGATTCTATATCTTTACATGGTGGTGAAGGTCATGGATATGAACGGTTACTAGAATATGGCATCAAGGGGTTTGAATTCTCTGTATTAGGCTTTGGCATCAATAACGTTGTATCCTTAGCTAAGACATTCAGCGAAGGTGTTTAATTTGTAGTTCCTTCCCTCAGCTAAATGGCTCTTCTGCGATTAAGAGGAAAGAAGTAACTCATGTGCAAAAATTATCATTTTTAGTTTAACATCAGCGACACGTAGATGCAACTAAACTCACTACACCTAGGTTAAAAATTGATACTTTCCAACCCTATTTTCTCAGGAGGAAATTGAGCCTCCTTGGAAAATGAATGTATCAGGTGTTTCGTGAAATGGTATAACACATGAGATTTATTGACTATTAAGAAGCCAGGAGAGCCGAGAAAATATTTCTCAATAATTATTCAGAATTTTTAGTTCTTCGCTACCGAGCTAGATTAAGCAATCTCTAATTGAATCTAACTTCCGGTTAGCGATGAATAGATGATTCGCTGGAATGGAGTAAATGCCACACATCACAATTTCTGAACTGCACCTTGCTGATTCAGAAAATTACCTGACCGACCTGACTGATATGGATTCTATATTTGTATATGGTGGTGAAGAAGATGAATTTGCTCAAATGCTGAAGTTTGGTGTAAAAAACCTTGAATTTATGTTATTGTCCTTTGCAATCTACAATAATACGTTACTAGCAAAGTCATTTAATCCTGGTGAGAACGTGACTTAAATAATGATTGCATCACAACCTGATGGTAAATTTGCAATGTATTGATTTGCCATTAATATCTTTGAACTGATACCAATTCTCCATGAAGATGCAGATAATATTTACAAACTAACCGCCAAGTACGCTTTCTCTGCGTTCGCGTAGTGTGTCTCAGACAGAGGCTTTGCCAACGCGAGAAGTACATAAAAAAAGGGTTAGGCAATCATTTAATGCAAGTTTATAGGGAATTGGTATGGGGAGCAAACTTTAGTGATTAAGCTGGAACTTTTCTGACCCTATGCCACCATTTTTATTAAGTTCTCAAAATGTTTTTAGCTACCTGATTTCCCAAAGTCTGTGTACTCAACAGGAGCAGTCTTTGACCAAAATTGAGCTAAAACCTGCTAAAAATTTTAACTTGTTGCTGACTTTTCCAGAGAGACGACAACTTTTAGTGAAGCAAGAACGTCTCAACCGAGAAGGCAAAACTGCTGGAGAGTTTTTGCAAGAATGGCGAATTCACGATTTTTTCCAAACATTTCCAGAAATCAGCCACGTTCGACCTTATTTGTCGGAAGCATTGCATTTTGATGCCGAAAATTCCATCATTGTGTTTAATTATCTGAATAATTATTGCGATTTGCATGATTTCTACCTGAAGAAGAATTTTTTTCCAACTAAGATTGCGGCGGCAGTTGGTGCAACTCTGGCATCAATTCATCGTCTAACTTTTGACCGTCAAAACTATCGGGAATTTTTTCAAAAGTCTGAGGATGCATCTAATCAAAAAACTCCTGAGCTAATTCGTGGATTGGATAGGATTACTCCGGAAATTTTTGGTAAGGTTCCTGCTGATGGACTGAAATTCTTTACCCTTTATCAACGTTACGACAGTCTGGGACAAGCGATCGCAAATTTGAGCAACGCTTTCACTCCTTGTTGTCTAACGCATAATGACCTGAAGTTAAACAATATTCTTCTATTACTCAATTGGGAAGAAGTATTTTTTGATGAATCGTTCTCAGATGAGAGCATTGTTCGATTCATTGACTGGGAACGCTCTGGTTGGGGAGATCCCGCTAGTGATTTAGGAAAAGCGATCGCTAGCTATTTGCAATTTTGGCTGTATAGTTTAATTACCAGTAAATCCATTGCGATCGAAGAGTCTTTACGTCTAGCAACAACCCCTCTACAACTACTTCAGCCTTCCATCTCGGCCCTACTTACTACTTATTTAGCTTACTTTCCCGAAATCTTAGAGCATCGTCCTGATTTCTTGCAACGAGTTGTGCAATTTTCTGGTTTAGCTTTGATTCAAGCTATTCAAGCGGCACTCCAGCACGAAAAAACTTTTGGTAATTCTGGTATATGTATGCTCCAAGTTGCTAAAAGTTTGTTGTGCCGTCCAGAAGCATCAATTCCAACAATTTTCGGAATGCAAATATCAGACCTTGCCCCCGTTTAGAGGATGAGGGAGATGAGGGAGCAAGGGGAGCGGAGGAGGAGAATAATTAACGCCCCATCCCCCATCCCCCATGCCCAATTCCTAATTCCCAATGCCCAATTCCCAAACAGATACCTATGCAACTATTAGATTCGCTAGAAACTCAACTACCAGATATTTCAGAGTCATTGCAGACATCACTACAAGACATCATTAATCAACTTCAAATTGAGTCTCACTATTGTATTAAACACCCAGACTATAAACCCTTGGAATTACCAGAGGTAGCAGTTGCTCGTTTTCAGCAATTACCCATAGACATCCAGAATAGCTTTTTAAGCGTGCAACTGCGTAATTTTCTCTACGGCATCTATTACAATGGCTCCTTGAAAAGTGTCCTCGCACCCGATGCAGAGGTAACGAATTTGGCACTGAATCAAAATATAGAAAATAACACTTTGTTGGGTGTAGATTTAGCATTTTACGATCGCTTGCATGAAAGCAACAGAGGCGAAGGCTACTGGAGTCCTGATTGGCTGGTAGTGAAAGAAGAAACTGATGGTACTTTGGCAGTTGAGAAAAATGCTTTAATACTGCACATTGAACGCGATACCCATTTGCAACCAACAGACCAACCTGTTACTGTCGGTAATTTAGTGACGATTAAAATGCCCAAAAATCTGGTGCAAAACGGATTTTATATGGCGGTTGCGAATGCTGGAACTCCCTCAAATCGAGAAAATCTGGTGCGCGTCTATTTCAATTTAACTTCAGAGGGTGCAGTTGCAGTCATGGACAGTTTAACTGCCCAACTCAACGCTACCCCCATTTTCTTTTCATTTAAAGCACTATATAATCCTTCCGACTATGAGCGTTACGACTCAGCAGTGCTTTACTTTGGCAAAAGCAACTACGAAACTGTTCACGCAATATTAGAGAGGGTGTATACAGAACATCAATCCCATTTTGGAGAGCAAGTGCCTTTGTTTACCAAAATGGTAGCACCAGGGATGGCGATCGCTGAAGAACCAGACCGCAAATTTGCTGATAAAGAAAGTTTTGGTACAAACCGCTGTCAAATTGTTGCCAATGCTTTGCTTGAGGCTTGGCATGAAGGAGATGATACGCCAGCAGGACGGATGACATCAATTCTGCGACATTTCTCTTTGTGCAAAATTGAATTGCAACGCCCTTACCTCAATCCTAACTCGGATGATATCTATACTTCTTTGAATCTATGAAATACGGTTAAGCATTCAAAGCCCCCGAATTGCCGGGGGTTGAGGATCTCTGCTACCTAAAACTGTGCTAACCAAGATCATATTTTCGCTCACGAGGTAATTATATGACTAAAAAACTCTCCGAGTCTCATAAAGCATTAGATAACAAATTCAACTTCAATCATGAAGAATTAAAACAGATCGTCAAAGCTGTTTCTGCGGGCAAGTATTCCTGGGCTTGTGTTTTACTCCTCCGTTTTAGTGGCTACAATCCTCTAGAATATATACCCTCGCGCACCTATCTTCGATTAATGAAAAATAACTGGCTACTTAGCAAAGCAAATCGTCGTCAAACGGATAATCAGAATTTAGGACTTTTTAAACTAGAATCAAGCTGGATTCAAATAGGTATCGGTAAAGGTAGTGGGTAACCCGCATTTCTCACAAGCTTCAGGCGTTTGATGGAGCAGAGGGGCGGAGGGGCAGAGGGGCAGAGGGGCAGAGGAGCAGAGGAGCAGAGGGGATTGAACTTGGCACATTGAACTCTCCTCTGCTCCCCTGCACAAGCGCAGGCTTTGAGAGGTGTGGTGAGAAATCCGGGGTAAGGGTTTAGCAGTGCTAAACCCCTACGAAAAATCTATATGTATCAAGATTTTCGTGAAATGGTATTACACCAGTTTTCATGTATTTGAACCAAATCTGTCGTAGGGGCACAGCAATGCTGTGCCCTTACCGTATGGTCTATTTTATTTACAGTCCTATCTAACCCTCCTTAAAAAGGAGGGAATTAGAGGTTAAGCCTGTATTAGGATATCTTTAGATGGTTGAGGAATGACAACCTTCGTCAGATTGGTCACTATTTCCAAGGCAGCGATTTGTGCTTTTAACCAATTAGCAAATAAGTCTCCCATTATTTGCAGCCGCCGCTGTTCGTCTAGTTGAGGTTTAATGATTTCCTCGACTGCAATTATATGCACTCCTTTGGGAGTAGTTATTGGCTTGAGAATTTGTGGGGGACTAGCAGCAAAGACTGCTGCTGCAATTTCTGGTCTAAAATCGGTGCGGAGGCGTATTCCTTGATATCCTCCAGCCCGGCGTATTTCAGTATTTTGAATGTATTGGCGGGCAATTTCTTGAAAACTGATTTCATTTTCTTGCAAGGCATAAAACATTTCTAGAGCTAAATCTTCATCATCTAATACAACTTCGTATGTCACTGCTCCAACATAATCGAGTTGGTGTGCATAGAAAAATGATTCGACTTTTTCTGCAAATAAATGATTTGCCAATTTAGCAGATAATAGGTTTGTTTCGGCTATTGCTTCAAAGTCGTCTAAAGAAAGATGATATTTTTCTAACCATGCCCAAGTATCTTCTGCTTTGATAAGTTGGTTGGCTAAACGCAGGCTATCTGCTGCATTTTGCAGTTCTTCTAAACCAATCTCAATACCTACCTTTTTAGCTTCATCTTCAACAATTTTACGAGTTGCGATCGCCTCCAATACGCTAGGGATTTGGCAAGAAAGCTTTATGTGGTCAAGAATATCATCAGGAGAAACAGTCAATAGTTTTGACATATTCTAACTCCTCCAATTAGTAACCTAAATTAATAGGGTGTTTTTGATTTTGTTTAGACAATATTAATTGCATCTGCACTATGTTTTTACATGCAATTAATATTGCCTTTATATAATAGTAACTCGAATATTTTATCTGATGTAATCAGAAGGTATATATTATAAAATATAAATCATATTTGTTTTTTTGATACATAAATGTAGTAACAATACTTATCGGTTAAGCATTTTTAAAAGAGGGATTTGGTTTGGGGTGAAGGGGAAGGGTGAAAGGTTTTTATTTTCCCTTTTCCTCTTCCCCTTTACCGAAAAATATTGGGTGTAGCAAAAGAATGTAAAGAGCTAAAAAGCAACAACCAAAACACAATATTTATTGGATGAATATTTAGCAATAATTTATACATATTAAATCGCAAGAATCAGAAGCCCGAATCCTCAAAGAATTCGAGGATATTGTTGCTTAGGAATTTGGTAACAAAGCGTTTTAGAGGATGTTTTAAAAGTCCTCTGGTCGGTAGCAAAACGTTTTAGATCCCCCTAAATCCCCCTTAAAAAGGGGGACTTTTTTCCTCGTTTCCAGTCGGAGACTGGGAATGCATTCATTGAGTCTCTGACTCAATATCTGATACCAGTTAAATTAATGATTGCAACACAAAGACGCGATGAATCGCGTCTCTACAAATGGTCTATTTGAGCTATTTCAGACTTGTGTGTACACCGTAGCTTTGCAAGGGGGGATTAACAAGTGCCTAAAATCATAGGTAACTACTTTTCAACCTCTAATTGCTAAAGTTCTAAACCACCTTCTTGCAACTTCTTAAACGGATCTAAGATAAAGTCCATCACGCGGCGTTGACGAATAATCACCTCGGCGGTTGCTGTTTGACCTGCTGTTAGGGGAATACGTCTGTTGGCATTTTGGATATAGGGTTGATCTAGGGAGATTTCCAACTCATAGGTTTCGATGTTACCTTGATTAGTTGTTTGAACTTTTGAGTTAGGTGAAATCCAGCTAACGCGCCCTTGCACTACCCCGTAATCTTGGAAGGGATAAGCATCAAATTTGATTTTAACTGGCATTCCCACTTTCAAAAAACCGCTTTGTTGGCTGGGCATCTGCGCTTTTAAAATCAAGGGAGTATTGTTGGGTGCAATTTGGGCAATCATCTGTCCCGGTTCGACTACTGAGCCTGGTTTTTCGATAGGTAACTCAAAAATTGTGCCATCAATAGGCGATCGCACTACTCGTTGCTGCATTTGTAGTTGCAAGGATGTCACCTGGCTTCCAGTTTGAGCAATTTCTGATTGCAGGTTACTAATTTGTGTTTGTAAGTCTTTAAGCTGTTCCTGATTTCTCAGCACCGCCAGTCTACCTGCTTGCACTACACTGCGATAGCTACTTTGCTGCTCTTGTAAGCGAAGTTTGAAAAGCTGAATATCTGATTGAGCTTGACTCATCAACGACTGATAGCGGTTCAGTTCTTCTTTTAAACGCAACTGGGCTTGTGTAATATCAGATTTTGTTTGCTCTTGCAAGCGTTGGCTTTCTTCCGCTGTTTTTTCCAGTTCCACAAGTTTGGTTTGGGGAATCGCACCCACCCGCAAAAGTTTGCGATAACGCGCAACTTCTGTAAAATCTCGTCTTAAACGACTCTTAGCTAACTTCTGAGCAATCTGGGTAGAACTGATGTTCTGGTTAGCCTGTTCTACTAGAGCCAGTTTTTCCAGTCGTTGTAAGTTGTAAGTACTCTGTTTAGCATCAAGGTTTTGCTGCGCCTGACTAACTTGGGCAATTTTTTCCAATTCTTGGGATTTATTTTGTTGCTCTTGGGTATTAATTGTCAAAAGAATTTGGTTTTTGAGAAGATCGAGTTGCGATCGCCGATTCAATAAACCTTCTAGTCTTGTCTGTACCTGCTGCAATTCTGTTCGCAGCACATCAGACTCCAATTCCAGCAAAACCTCTCCTGCTTTTACGGTTGCGCCTTCTTTGACGTTGACAGCAGTAACGCTACCAACAACTGGACTATCCAATTGTTGGGTTGCTCCTTCCGGTTCCATTCGCCCTCTAGCACTTCCTGTTTCATCAACTTTAGAAAGCATTGCCCAAGGTAAGATGATCGCAGCAAAGCCTACCAGTAAATACAACATGGAGCGCGTCCAGATTTTTGGTAAGGCGTCTAGTAGTTCCTCAGTGCCGTAAAACCAATCGTTTGCTTCAGATGTTTTCTGCGTCTGAGAATCAATAATGGCATTTGCGTCTTCAGGCAGGTGAAATTCAGTCGGCTTTTCTATGGCAAAGGCAGATGATGAATTATTAGATGGGTTTGGCATAAGAATTGGGGATTGGGAACTGGATATGGGGAATTGGGCATGGGGCATTGGGCATGGGGCATGGGGCATGGGGCATGGGGCATTGGGAATTGGGCATTGGCTGGGTATGATTGGGCATTGGGATTGAGGTTCTGAACTCCGTTAATGAGTCTTTTAGCTCCATTAATGAGTCTTTTAACTCCATTAATGAGTCTTTTAACTCCGTTAATGAGTCTTTTAGCTCCATTAATGAGTCTTTTAACTCCGTTAATGAGGCTTTGAACTCCATTAATGAGTCTTTTATCTCCGTTAATGAGGCTTTGAACTCCATTAATGAGTCTTTAAGAGAGATGAACAAGTCTTTATTCGTCCTTGTCTCTTAATTCCCATGCCCAATTCCCAATTCCCAATTCCCTTTCAACCTGTTTGCGCTAGTTGTTGCTGATTGAGATAGAAATAATGACCTTTTTTGGTGATTAATTGATCGTGAGTACCGCTTTCGACTAAAATCCCCCGATCTAAAACCAAAATCAAATCAGCATGACGCACAGTAGAGAGACGATGAGCAATGATTAAACTTGTGCGTCCTTGGAGAATTTTTTTGAGGTTATTCTGAATAATTCGCTCAGATTCGGCGTCTAAGTGACTGGTTGCCTCATCTAATACTAAGAAGGTGGGATTTCCTAACAAAGCACGAGCGATCGCTAGGCGTTGGCGTTGTCCACCGGATAACATACCCCCACCTTCACCAATTTGGGTTTCGTAGCCCATTGGCATTTGTTTAATAAACTCATCTGCTCCTGCTAGACGCGTCGCTTCGATAACTTCTTCTAGGGAAGCTTCTGGATGAGCAATACTGATGTTTTCGCGAATTGTACCGCCAAACAAAAATGTATCTTGGTCTACAACGCCAATTTGAGAACGGAGCGATCGCAGGGCAATATTAGTCACATCTTGACCATCAATCAATACTTTGCCATCCGTCGGCAGATATAGTCCCAAAATCAATTTAGAAAGGGTCGTTTTGCCAGAACCACTACGTCCCACAACTGCTATAGTTTGCTCAGGTTTGATTTCAAAGCTGAGATTTTCTAACACGTTAATATCGCTTTCTGGGTGATAGCGAAAAGTCACATTCTCAAATAAAATATGACCACGTAAAGTACTTAAAAACTGGCGGGGCTGATTTTGTAAATCTTCTTCTGGCTCTGCTTCTAAGACATCATTAATTCGCTCAGTAGAAATAATCACTTCTTGTAATTGATTCCACAGAACAATCAACCGTTGGAAAGGTCGAATAACGTTTCCTAACAACATATTGAAGGCTACTAATTGTCCAATTGTCAATTGGTTTTGAATTACCTGCCATGCACCAAACCAAAGTAATCCTGTGGTTACTAGCGATTCGATACTAGAACTGAGAATTTGGAGTTGGTTACTAATTACCTGTCCGCTAAAGGTCTTTTTAATGACATTATTCAGCAGTTCTTCCCAATGCCAGCGGACTGTTTGCTCAATCGCCATAGAGCGAACTGAGCGAACACCTGTGAGGGATTGAATCAGATAACTGTTCTCTTTAGCTGAAGCATTAAAAACTTCGCGGCTGATGCGGCGCAAGAAAGGTGTAGCTATGAACGCTAGTAATACAAAAGGCGGCACGATCGCTAAACTGAATAATGCCATTTGCCAGCTATACCAAAACATCAATGCTACATAGACAAACACCGTCATTAAATCCAAACCAATTGATAGTGCTTCTCCAGTTAGAAAGCGCTGAATTTTTTGATTTTCTTGGACGCGAGATACAATATCGCCAACGTATCGTGACTCAAAAAAAGCTAAGGGCAAACGAAAGGTATGTTTAATAAAACCTACCATCAGTGTTAATCCCAAGCGATTTGCTGTGTGATCCAGGAGATATTGCCGTAGTCCACTGAGAGCAACCCGGAAAAAACCAAAAATCAGCAACCCTAAACCAATGGCGTTTAAAGTCAGGGTACTACCTTGGACAATTACTCTATCTAAGAGCAACTGAGTAAATAGGGGTGTAATTAATCCAAATAACTGAATTAATACCGAAGCGATAAACACTTCTAGCAGTACTTGCGAGTGAGGTTTAACTAAATCAAAAAACTGCCAAAATGGTGTAATCGTTTCCTCGGTTTCTCTGAGTAGGTCTGTAGGTTGTAATAACAGTGCATAACCAGTCCAACCAGCTTTAAATTCGCTAGGGGTAAGGGTGCGCTGACCGATAGCAGGGTCGCCAACAATCACACGTTTTTTATTGACTTCATAGACAACAATGTAGTGTTTACCCTCCCAGTGAGCGATCGCAGGTAAGGGTTGTTGGGCTAATTTATCAAAGCTGGCTTTCACTGGACGGGTAGCAAAACCAATATTTTCGGCGGCGGCTGTTAAACCCCGCATTGATGCCCCACTCCGGCTGATGTTGGTTAAATCCCGTATGCGGTTGACATTAAAGCGCTTACCCCAATAGCGACTAATCATCACCAAACAAGCTGCACCACAGTCAGAGGCGCTTTGTTGTTCAAAGAACGGATACCGTTTAGTCAAGCGTCCTAACCAATGCCCCGCCCTGACTGTTGGGCTGGGAAAGTACGCCCGTTGTCTCCTTTGCTTTGGTTCAATGCTGGGGATTGGGTACTGGGGATTGGGTACTGGGGATTGGGTACTGGGGATTGGGTACTGGGTATTGTCAAAAGCCTTTCCTGATCCTATATCCCCTGTCCCCTGTCCCCTGTTCCCTGTCCCCAATCTCTCTTGGAAGTCTATTAACTCTGCTAATTGGGGCCAATGCTGTAATGCTGTTTGCCAATCAGCATTGTTTAAACTGTAAGTGATCGCAGGTTGCCCTACCTCCCAACTTCCTTGTTTTGGACTCACATAGATGTTTCCAGGTGTGAATCTTCGCCCGTTAGAATCCAGCAGTTCTCCGCGATACAGTAACCAAAGCTTGATATCTCTAGTGAGATTGGGACTCAGGGAACCACTTTCCAGATTGTGCCGCTCAAATAGGCATAAAGCTTTAAACATCTCTTCCACAGAGCCATTACGCCCAATTAGGGAGTTCTGGCAACATAACAACAGCAAATCCCAAACCTCTGCACGTCTTAAAAGGCGATCGCGGATGCTGCTATGTGTGCGAATAATCTCCTGTAAAATCTCTTGGTTGATATAGCAAAGCTGTAAGTTTACCGAAGCCCTAGCAATATAAGGACTGAATTCCTCTCTTGGAAATAAAGTCAATTCGCCAAATGATGCTCCAGATAACAGAGTAGTAATTAAGTTATTAGAGCTATCCAACAGTCTGACTTTACCAGTCAGGACAATATAAATTCCAGGCTGGGCTGTAGTTGCGTGCCAAAACTGCTTTGCTACTGATGGTTCGACAATTTCCAGCCCTCTGAGACACCTGTCAAGTTCCCCGTCTGACAGCGACTCACCCAAGATTTGGGTGAGTTGTTCAGCTAAATATTGCTGCGAAAACGCTGATGGCATTTTCTGACCTCCAAAACAGTATTTGGTCATTGGGGCATTAGTCAAATGACAAATGACAAATGACAAATGACTAATCAATTTAGTTATTGGTCTGAATTAGATTAAATGACCAATGCAAACTCGGTTCGGAGTTAGATTGCAAGTCACCAATCGTAATGCCAGCATCCTTATTTAGGTCAGTTTCTTGTGGACAGGGATTTTTGCGTTTAGTGGAAAGTCCCATTTTTTTTAGCAAGCGGTTAACATGGCGATCGGTAATTGCAATCCCAAATTCATTTGCTAAATGCTTGCTTAACCATTGGGCTGTCCAGTAAGTAAATGCATAGCCATATTCACGCGGACTATTACTTACCAATTCTTTCAAACGTTCAATGTATTGATCGTTAACAGTCTTAGGTCTACCGATTGGGCGCTCATTCCATTTGTGCGCTAGACCTGCCTCTGCCACACCAATCCAGTAACGTGCCATTTCCTGAGAACAACTTAATATTTCACAGATTTGGCTTTGAGATTTACCCATATCCGCCAGCAACATAATTTCAATCCGCCGACGGTATTCTGGCTGTAAATTAGCTTGCAAATTTTTCAAAAGTGCCTTCCGTTGAAAAGGTGTTAAAAATTTGCTCTCGTGCATGTCATAGCATTCAAAAGCTCTTTCTTGACTGGAGTATTCTGACATAATTTTTATCAGTTGCCGCCAACTGTGAAATGTGGGCAAATATGTCTTTTGCAACTGTTTCTTAATCCTGATATATCAGGATATACAACTGCAAAATTAATTAGTCCTAGAAGGTTGATTAAATATTGACGTGGTGTGCAAATAACGCTAGGTATTAGACTTCTTGCAGAAGTGGGGGAAAGGGGAAGGGGTAAAGGGGAAAGGGATGGAATTTCCCCTTACCCTTTGACCTTTCCCCGACATCTTGCAAAAGTAACTTTTGCAAGATGTCTATTATTCCCCTAGTATTCGGAAATTGTAGGGATTTGTTGCATTCGATCAGATTTTAATAAATCAAAGTTCGACGTTAATGGTCTTCACTTGGAATAAAAATACTTAAAACCAGTAAACTATTCACTGGCTAGCCGCTAAAATTTGACAGACTTTCCTGAAGCCCGGTGCAATAATGGTGTTGGTTAAGACCATTGCCCCTGGTTGATGGTAATAGGCAAACACTTTCGAGGCTTCGGGTAGCCCTTATATTGATGATTTTACTGAATTATACAATACGGCTTCATAGATTAACCTCCTAATATTTAGGTAGGTTAATTTTTGATGACCAACAAGAGGTTGAATTTTGTTCAATGACTTGGAAACTAAAAACAGTCAAGGTCAGGTATGAGTGGAAATCTAGTTCTTAGACTATCCTACAAACTAGCTATTTTGTCATCAGCATGGAGTAATAAAATTGAACCTATCTGAAAGAAAAGTTCAATCAAAAAGTGACAGATACTTAATCTTTTCCTTAGTCCACTGTTCTTTATTTAAGAACAATCCTACATCTAGTCAATAGTTTTTACAATAAACAAGAAAATATTATTTAATCTTGACAATATCTTTATCAAATTCTTACAATTATCTTGTTGAAAAAACAAAGGCTTAGTTATTAGTTTTTCTTTTGAAATAATCATTGACAATTTAATTTTTATTATCGTAATAAATTTTAGGACACATCACTTATTGTTTGCTAAAAAAATAGTATTTTTATTAATTTATCCCACATTTGCATCTGTCCATAGTAAGATAACTACATACATTACTATCTACCAAATTTACTATATTGATATCTATCTATAGTATGAAAATAATCTAGGTTGGCGTAAAAAATTGCCAATAGTTATTGAACTTACAGTCTAAAAATTTAACTATAGTAATCCGAATGGATTCCTGAATTGACTTGCGTAGGCGGAGAGTGGGGAATAGGGAACAACCCTATTTGAGTGGGACTGAATTTTTTCAAAAATAAAATAGGAGTCTTATATGGTTGAATATAATTTAAGACAAGTGCCCTGCTTACGTATAGTTCAAAAATTAAATAATAGTCCTATATTTAATTTTTGAACTATAAGTAGGGTGTGTTAGCAGAGCATCATGCATCCTACAAGAATACTGAGTTTTTTTTGAAAAAAAATTTATGATTACTATAGAATATCTATATGTGTAAACGCGTTTGCAACGAATTAGCTCTAGCTTGAGTTAGTCATTCATTAGTATTTCTTTACATAAAGTATATTCTAATACTTCTTTATCAGTATATTTTAGGTTTAATACCTTCCTTTTAAGGATTATTAGGGAGGAGGAATTCTTAATTGAACCTTATTACGCGATCAAAAAAATATCCCTTTCAGCATTTCCTGGTAATCGCCATTGAGTCATAAGTGCTTGAGTAAGAACTCAAATCAAATAATTTCCTTCATTATCGGGAAATGACTGAGGACAAATTGTAGTAACAAATAGAAACTAAATCAGGAACCAAAACCTCTGGGAACTCCAGAGGTTTTTTCTTTACTCTAGACAATGAGGGAGTGGGGAATGGGGAATGGGAATGTAAGAGCGATCGCCCCCGTGTACACTTCTATGAGGGGGTGTTTAAGTAGGCGATGTTTGACGAGCGCATCTAAGCATAGCGATGAAGTAGCAAAAATTGTCGCCCCGTCAGTTCAACTGGAGTAAGCTAAATTTAGGTTGGAGCTATTAGGAGTGGAGATGATGTTGTTGGAATTAAAGCGCATCTATATTCCACCAGGACAAAGAGTGCTACTGCGAGATGTAACCTGGCAGGAATTGGAAGCAATTCTAGAGGATTTAGGGGAACATCGGGCAGCACGAATTGCTTATGACAGGGGAATACTAGAGATTATGGCACCACTGCCAGAACATGAATTTGATAAAGAAATTATTGGTGATTTAGTCAAAGCGCTTCTAGAAGAGCTAAGTACTGAGTTCATCAGCCTTGGCTCTACCACTTTCAAAAACCAAGCGATGGCTCAAGGTATAGAACCTGACCAGTGTTTCTATATAAAAAATGAATCCAAGATTCGCGGCAAGAAGCGGCTAGATTTAGCAGTAGATCCTCCTCCAGATTTAGCTTTAGAAATTGATATTACTTCTCGTACTCATCCTAATATTTATGAAGCGCTAAAAGTGCCTGAACTTTGGCGTTTTGAGCAAGGAAAGCTCCAAATTAACGTTCTACAAAATGGGCATTATCTAGAATCTCAGCAAAGCTTAAATTTTCCTCTATTCCCACTAATTACAGCGATTCCCCAATATCTAGAGCAAAGTACAACAGCAGGCAGAAATGCAACGCTCAAAGCTTTTCGTCTTTGGATACAACAGCAATGAGTTATGCTGTCATCGGCATTTAAAATATAGAACTATTGCCAACCTTAGCATTAGCGGATAAATTGTACTTCTTCGGAGTCGTTAATACCGCAGTTTATCTATGTTTGCTAAACCCAAAATAATTTTATCATGGCTTATCTTATTTCTAAGTTTTACAAGTCTATTTCTTAGCTCTTGGATTATTCTTGCTGCCCCAAATATGTTTTTACTCAGGCTAGCAGTGGGAGCGCCAGAAGTCAGTCCTTGGTTATTATTATTAAATTTGCTCTTTTTATTGCTTTCTTTATTCTACATCCGTCGCCGTAAAATACAGCGTTTAGTTTGCATTTTCAGTTTAATCGGATTGGTAATTTGTGGATCGGTGCTAGTGAATATCCCACTAACTCAAATGCAGATGACTAAAGCAATGAAGCAAGGATTGGGAGCAAATTATCTAGAGCAAATTCCAGTCCAAGTAAGGGCTAAGATGCAAATCCATCCCTTTGATTTAGTTAATTTCTTCCGGGGTATTCCATTAGGTAAAACGCGTCATCAAAAAGATATTCTCTTTGCTTCGCCTGCGGGAGTGCCTTTAAAAATGGAAGTTTACCAACCCTCAGAGGTAGGGAAATATCCAGCAGTGGTAGTAATTTATGGTGGAGCTTGGCAATATGGCAATACTGGCGCTAATTCTGAGTTTAATCAATATATTGCTAATCATGGATATACAGTATTTGCGATCGCTTATCGACACGCACCTCAATATCGGTTTCCATCTCAGTTAGATGATGTGCGTACAGCCTTGAATTTTATTCGCCAACATGCAGCTGAATATGAAGCCGATCCTGAACGGATGGTACTTTTAGGGCGTTCTGCGGGGGCACATCTAGCAATGCTAGCGGCTTATCAACCAGATGCACCACCTATTCGTGCTGTAGTCAATTATTACGGGCCTGTTAACTTACCGGGAGGATACAAAACACCGCCAAATCCCGATCCTATTAACACCCGTGCTGTTTTAAAAGCATTTCTCGGTGGTTCTTTAGAAGAATTACCTAATCAGTATCAAATTGCTTCACCGATAAATTACCTAACGCATCCTTTACCGCCAACTTTATTAATTTACGGTAGTCGCGACCATTTGGTAGAAGCACGATTCGGCAGAAAGATGTATCAACGTTTACATGATTCTGGTAATACTGCGGTTTTTCTAGAAATTCCTTGGGCAGAACACGCTTTTGATGCCGTTTTCAACGGTGTGAGCAATCAATTAGCGTTGTATCATACCGAAAGGTTTTTGGCTTGGGCGTTGTTCAAACAATAATTTCATTGAGGTTAGAGAGACGCGATAAATCGCTGTCTCTACAAGGATTTTATCCATCAATTATTTATTGAGAGACTACTATTTTTGAGGCCAGCGCCAGTTATAACGATTCCATTCGTAGATGCCTTGAATTTCATACTCAGCGCCGTTGAAGAAGCGGACGACGCAATTAGTAGAGGAATCATCGCTAATTTCTTCGACCTGAATCACCATACAGGGGAACCATTCGCGCTGACAAGGGCCATCTTCTTGCACCCATTCCCATAGTGCATTGGAAACTTCAATGCGATCGCCTACTCTTAACTTTAATGCATCCTCAAAATAATAATACTTATCAAAATGGCATGACTCAACACGATTCAGCCACTGTAAACCATAGCGTTGGCGAATGAATTGTACCGTTCCAGAGTCATTTTCTAGCAACCAGTCGTTGAGTAATTGCACTTTCCAAGTGCGGTCGCGTTGTTCTTCATTCTTAACAAACTGTAAAAATGCTTCTAGCTCCTCTGGGGTAAGTTCGTCTAAGGGATTAGCAATATTCGACGTCCCAGAGGTAGAATTTCCCTGAATTTGCTCGACCACTTGCAGTAATATCTGTTTCTGCGCGTCAGTGAGAGGACAGCTTGCGACATCACAACGATTAAAGGCTGCGAGCATAGCTGCTTCAATCTCATCTGGAGTCATAATTTAATAGCAATTGAGGGTTTATTTCCCTAATTATTACAAAAGTTAAATTCAAGTCTCCAATAGACTTCTTGCAGAAGTGGGGAAAAGGGAAAGGGGGAAAGGGAAAGTTCCATCTTTTTCCCCTTTCCCTACCTCTTGCAAAAGGAACTTTTACAAGAGGTCTAATTACCCTGTAGTTAAATTCAAGGTAAGCTGAGGTTGTAAGTTACATATTATTTGTAAATTAAGTCACGGGGTCTTTTATGCGGTTGCGTTCACTCACGGTCGTTTTTATTTCCTGTCTCATCACCTTTCTATCGTGGGTGATTATTCCCCCAGCTGTAGCCCTGACACAGATTAAACTATTTGATGTCTCTTATAAAGATTGTCCACCAGAATTAGCAGAAGGGGCTGTTATCAGTAGTGGTAGCGCAGCAGCCAATTGTTTTATTGTCATTGGCAAAGCAGAAAATGGCACTAATAAAACAGTCTACGACGCAGATATTTTTGGACGCATCTATGATGCTAATAATGACTCGGTGATGCAAAACCGGACTCGCTTAGGTTCTATTACTGAGGTGCCACCAGGCATTAGCGATTTTGAATTAAGAATTTCTGTACCTGCTAATCAGCCGACTCCCTTGAAGCTAAAGCAGTTCAAGGCTGCTGGGTTTAGCGGTCAAGTGCGTAGATAATATAATACTCAGTCGTACAGAATTAATACTGAATTCTGACTCCTGAGTTCTGAATTCTTCTTATAAAAATTGTAGAGACGCCAATTGTGAAAGCGTCTCTACAAAAGTTTTTATTGGGGTACGAATCAAAATCCCTGGACGAATGGCAGACGAGTTAGGGTTCTCAGAAACTCTCCAGCTAAGTTGAGTGCTAAGAAAGCTAAAATCGGAGAAAAATCCATACCACCCAATGGGGGAATAATTGAGCGGAATAGATTCAGATAAGGGTCGGTTATCTGGGCTAAAGCGGCAAATGGCTGGTTATACCAGTTTATTGTCGGGAACCAGGTCAACAAAACCCGGATAATTAGCAAATAGCTATAAAAGGTGACAAAGGTTACTAGTGTCGTAATCAGTAAACTCATGGATAGCTGTGTTTCCTACTAAGTGTCAAACGCGGTCTTATCTTTTAATTTTAATTTAGTCCATGTCATGGTGTTTGCGGATTTCACGTTTACCACACTTGACACTTTCACCACGCCTGAACAAACTTCAGGAGTCTTTAGTGAGGGAACGGTCACTGGTTGCTTGGGATGAACCGCCATTCACATTCCCCAGTTGCTTCCGCACTTCATCAATTGTGGCATTTAGCTGGGCAATTTTATCTTCTAGCGATCGCCTGGCCGTTTCTATGCCGATGCTCTCACTTTCTGAGGCTTTCATCTGACGCCGCTTTGCTGCTATTCTCTTAGCTTCGGCTTGGCTATCTGTCAGTTCTATTTCCTCCTCACCTAGCAATTCTGGCTCGCGTCGAGAAGCAATCAATGCTCCGATAACACCGCCAAATACGCCACCGACAAATGCCCCTGCTATAAAACCACTACCAAAACCATCTCGCTGACTCATATCTTTACCGCCTTCAACAAACCTTGCAACTTTTACAGTAGTTATGCTATTTTCCTGCCCTAGCTGCATACTAGCTTAAGTCCCAAAGATGCGATCGCCTGCATCTCCCAATCCCGGTACAATATACCCCTGGTTATTCAGTTTTTCGTCAATAGTAGCGGTGTAAATTATTAAACCTGGATAAGCTTCACTCAATTTTTGCAAAGCTGGTGGAGCCGCCACTACACACACAATCCGCATCAGGGTTGGATCAGCACCCCGTTGTGTCAATTCTGCCATTGCTGCCATGATCGACCCTCCTGTTGCCAACATTGGATCGGTAATTAACACTCGTGTTTGGGGGTCAAATTTTTCTGGTAACTTGTTCAGATAACAATGAGGTTGCAGTGTCTCTTCGTCTCGCGCCAAGCCAAGATGGTAAATAGATGCTAAAGGTAATAAAGTCTGCGCTCCCTCAAGTAATCCTAGTCCAGCCCGCAGAATCGGCACTACTGCCATAGGCACTTGCGGATCAATCACCGTTGCCGGACAGGTATCTAAGGGACTCTGCACTGCTATTTCTTGAGTCGGTAACCAATCTCGCGCAGCTTCATAAGTCAGCCATCTTCCCAACTCAGTCATGGCACTGCGAAATAATACTGAAGGTGTGCCTGCATCACGGGCAACTGCTAGCCAGTGTTTGATCAGGGGATGGGGTGGAACATAAACGCGCAATTGTAGCGTCATAGCCAGAAACAAGCGCCTTTTTATTGTATAAGAACTGAAACACCATAATACTCTTTCCTGCATTAGGCTGACAGCTAAAAATTAACACTCTCAATTTTATTGATAAAGTTTTTCATTAGCAGTTGACATAAATTCTCAATCAAGGCTATATTGTTATACAGTGTTCTCCTCTCTTTTAAGGATCGGCAGACGGGATTAGCCAGCAGCAGCAGGCTCGTCCCTCTTTTTTTTTGATTAGTCATTGGTCATTGGTCATTGGTAAATATTGATTGACTCTAGACAAATAACAAAGGACAAATAACAAAAGACAAATAACAAAAGACAAAGGACAAATGACAAATGACTAATGACGCGATCGTAATTGGGTCTGGGATTGGCGGATTAGTAACAGCGACCCAGTTAGCAGCGAAGGGAGCGAAAGTGCTGGTACTGGAACGTTATTTGATCCCAGGTGGTAGCGCTGGTTATTTTGAACGCCAAGGCTATCGATTTGATGTTGGCGCATCAATGATTTTTGGACTGGGACAGAATGGTACTACCAACTTACTCACCCGTGCATTATCAAGTGTAAATGTCAGCCAAGAAGCGATCGCAGATCCGGTGCAGATTCACTATCATCTACCCCAAGGTTTAAACTTGAAGGTTGACCGGGTTTATGAAAAATTTTTGCAAAATCTTACTGCTCATTTTCCCCATGAAGAACAGGGGATTCGTCGCTTTTATGACGAATGCCAAAAAGTATTCAAGTGTCTCAACAGCATGGATTTGCTGTCGCTAGAAGAACCTCGGTATCTACTACGAGTCTTTTTCCAGCATCCTTTGGCATGTCTCGGTTTAGCTAAGTATCTGCCCCAAAATGCCGGAGACGTGGCGCGGCGCTACATCAAAGACCCGCAATTATTGAAATTTATCGATATGGAATGTTATTGCTGGTCGGTGGTTCCATCAGATATGACACCAATGATTAATGCTGGGATGGTCTTTTCTGACAGGCATTATGGCGGAGTTAACTATCCCAAAGGCGGAGTGGGACAAATTGCCCAAAAACTGGTGGAAGGTCTAGAGAAGGCTGGGGGTAAGATTCAGTACCAAGCTAGAGTCACGAAAATTCTCACAGAACAGGGAAAAGCGGTAGGTGTACAACTGGCTAATGGTAAGGTCTATCGGGGTAAACGCATAGTTTCAAATGCTACACGCTGGGATACATTTGAACAATTATTACCAGCAGAAGCAATGCCATATAATGAGAAAAAATGGCAACAAAATTATCAAAAATCTCCAAGCTTCTTGAGTTTACACATCGGAGTAAAGGAGTCAGTTTTACCTGCGGGGACAGAGTGTCACCATATTTTGCTGGAAGATTGGGAAAAGATGACAGCAGCAGAAGGCACAGTTTTTGTTTCAATTCCCACATTGCTTGACCCAGATTTAGCACCAAATGGATATCATATAATTCATGCCTTCACGCCTCATTGGATTGATGATTGGCAAAAACTTTCTGTGAGTGAGTACGAAGCGAAGAAAGAAGAGGCGGCTTGGCGAATTATTGACCGCCTAGAGAAGATTTTTCCAGGTTTAGATGCTGGATTGGATTATCTGGAAGTGGGGACACCGCGCACCCATCAGCGCTTTTTGGGTCGTAAAGATGGCACTTATGGGCCAATTCCCCGGCGCAAGTTGTGGGGTTTATTAAATATGCCGTTTAATCGCACAGCTATTCCAGGACTTTATTGTGTAGGGGATAGCACCTTTCCGGGTCAAGGGTTGAATGCAGTAGCTTTTTCTGGGTTTGCTTGTGCCCATCGCATTGCTGTAGATTTAGGATTTTAACGTAAATCAATCAAGTTAGAAACTTCCAATAAATGAAAAAGAATTCAGAAGTCAGGAGTCAGAATCAAATACAGAATTCTGAATCCAGAAAGAATTCTGTTCGATAAATTATTAAATCATGTAGTGTGGGCATCATGCCAATGGTGTGAAGTTAAGAAAAGGAGTTAGGAGGTTATTTCACAACTTTCAAAGTTTTTAGACTAGTATCAGCACAACCACTAATAAATCCCCCCATTGTCTGGATTTGTTGCAGGTAATCAAGGATGGATTTTGTGATAACTTCTCCCGGCATTAATAAGGGAATTCCTGGAGGATAGGGACAGACAATTTCGCTACAGATGCGTTTATTTGTCTGTGTCAAAGGTAGTATTTCACTAACAGCAAAAAA
Organism: Nostoc sp. CALU 1950; assembly: GCF_051172895.1. Taxonomy (NCBI): domain Bacteria; kingdom Bacillati; phylum Cyanobacteriota; class Cyanophyceae; order Nostocales; family Nostocaceae; genus Nostoc; species Nostoc sp. CALU 1950. The sequence goes on from NZ_JBDNJQ010000108.1 coordinate 21,591, forward strand.
GGCTTCACGGGGAGAACAACATAAAGCGTGAGTCTGTGTAGTGAAAAGATCCTGCCAAAGATCGCTTTTAATAGTCAAATTGGTTCGACGATATTTTTCGGCAAGAGTGGTAAAACCTTGCACCAGTTGCTCAATATCATCTGGGGTGTTGCCCAAACTAATAATAAAGGTGAGATGTTCCAGTGAGGCGAATTCAGCGGTGACATCTAATTTTTCATCAAGAATTTCATCTGCCTCAAATCCGGTTAAACCTAAACCAGAAACAGTGACAGTTAATCGCGTTTTGTCTAAAGCTATAAAGCTGGGATATCCTCTCAGCCCACCTCTAGAAGAAGATCCCCCCAACCCCCCTTGAGAAGGGGGGCTAAGAATCTGTAAGACAGATAATCCAGGAATTTGACTGATTCTGGTTCTAGCTTCGTCAGCAAGTTGTAAGGTGCGAGACATCAACATTTTTCCGTGGAGTGCCATTTGCTGACGCGCTGCATCTAGAGAAGCTAAAAGTAAATAACTAGGACTAGTAGATTGTACAAGCTGCAAAGCTTTACTGATGCGATCGCAATCTATCCTCTTACCTTGGACGTGCAGCATCGATGCTTGTGTCATTGCACCAAGTACTTTGTGGATGGATTGTACAGTTAAATCGGCACCTGCGGCTAAAGCTGGAGTGGGTAATTCGGGATGAAAGGCAAAGTGTGCGCCGTGGGCCTCATCTACAAGTAGAGGGATATTGTATTGATGTGTGATGTTAGCGATCGCACTCAAATCTCCACAAACGCCGTAATATGTTGGATAAACTGTCAATACTGCTTTAGCGTCTGGATGTTGTTGGAGTGCAGCTTGCACAGCTTCAGGTGTAATACTGTGGGCAATATCTAAAACTGAGTCATATTCAGGATTTAGAAAAATTGGTATTGCACCTGAGAGAATTAAACCAGCGATCGCAGAAGAATGCACATTGCGAGGCAGAATTATTTTATCCCCCATGCCACAGGTAGCGAGAATTGCCGCTTCGATCCCACAGGTAGAACCATTGACAAGGAACCATGTTTGTGAAGCGCCAAATGCTTCAGCCGCGAGTTGTTGTGCTTCTTGAATAACGCCTTGGGGCGCAAAGAGATTATCTAAATCTGCTAATTCGGTTAAATCAGCACGAAAGACAGCTTTACCAAATAAGTCAGCCAAGAATTGAGAAATTCCCTCACCTTGTTTATGTCCTGGGGTGTAAAAAGGCGCATGGGGTCTTGCTGCATTGGCTTTTAAGGCATCTAATAAAGGTGTTTGATTTTGATTGAGCATTAAAATAAAACAAAGCGTTAATGATAAACCAGGAGTCAGAATACAGAATTCAGAATACTCTACCCATAAAGGGATAGAGTTTTAAGGCGAAAATATTTTAATTTTTTTCGCCCACTAGGAGCGAGGTTTTAACCAATATTCGTCACCGACTCGTATAGAATTCATACTGAATTCTGACTCCTGAGTTCTGAATTCTTCTTATAAAATAATTAGCTTCTTACTGCACGCTCTCTCACCCATTGTTTTAACAGAGGAATTTCAAAATCATATCCTCCATTGATTTTGTGTAAAATATGATAACGCAACAAGCGGGTTAATACCTTTTCAGCAATTTCAGTAGTTATAGGTAATAAAATATCTGTCTTGGCAACTTGTAATAATAATTCTTGACCAATTACCATTTCTTCTGGTGTAGTTCCTGTAAATTCTGTCCAAATATTTGTAAAATAAGGCTGACCAGAAGTAAATGCGTCATTAATAGAAGCTTGCAAGAGTTCAGCAGTAATAAAATCAGTATGGTTAAAGTTAGCTTGATTCACCATTGATGCGCCCAATAATTGTAGGCAGTATGGGTGACAATTGGAAAGCCTTAATACTTCGTTTACAATACCTGGAGCGTAACGTAGTGTAAAAGCTGGATCTGGATTAAGCAGTAAGTCCTCAGCTTCCTTAGGTTCAAGATAAAGCATTTCTATCGGGACAACGCTGATAAAATAGCTACTCCAATTCGGGCCTAATTCCTCTAAAGTTTGCACCCCAGAAAAGAGAAAACCGAGTTGTTCATAATGTTGAATTAAGTGGCGTAGTTGGTCAAATAGACGTAAAGTTATTTGACCGTTTTGGATGGCGGTACCGATTTTTTCAAATTCATCAACGTTGAGAAGGATGCGCCGTTCTCCGATTTGGGCAAATGCTTCATCGAACCAATCTTCTAAGGTGGTATAGGGACTTACCTGAAAATCGGTGCGTTTAGGAATGTTTGGTAATTGAACGCCTTGACTTTTGCAGTCTTTATGAATTGCACGGACTAAGCCAAAGCAAAAGTCAGATTCGCTGGTGGTAATGGCGGAACTTTGCATATCCACAAATACGGGGAGGATATCACTGGGAAGCAAGCGGGGAAAGTTATACAAAAAGGAAGTTTTACCACAGCGACGGGGGCCATGCAGCACAAGGGTAGGTCGGTCACGGTCTAAAACTCGACGAACAATTTCATTGGCAAATCTCTGACGACCTTTAAACAAGTTTTTTTGCTCAAGTCGCACCGGATTTCCATATTGGAACGGGTTGATTAGTTCGCCTTGAGAGAGTTTGCGTTGTTCATTTTGTTCCAGTTCAATAACCTTTTCCCAATGTTCCAGTACAGGTGTCCAGCGTTTGATGGCTTCGTTTTTAAGTCCCAGAGAGGGTAATTGGGATTGCAATCGAACAACCTTGTCATTGATTTTTTCTAATCCTCGTTCTCGTAGGGCTATATTTTCATTTTCGAGTGCAGATTGAATATCTTGAATAATAGTTTGCAAGCGAGGGAGAAGGATAGAAAGTTCAGGTTTAACCTTTGGCAAAGGTGTTTCTGGAGTGGGGGTATCGCTGTCAGAATCGAGGTGATAGAAGGGGGAAATCAGGAAGGGTAATATGGGATGGTTTGAGTTGGCAGTAAAGATTAGTTCTGGAATACTTTGAATTTGCTTGAGTTGGTCGGCAATAATTTGTGGTAAGGCATTTTGCAGGGTTATTTGAAATCCTGGTAAGGAAAAAGTTTGGGTATATTGAAAGATTCTTAAGGCTTGTTGAGGGCTTTCACTAAATTTAGAAACAAGAAGTTGAGCGTGATTAGGTAAAGGTATCCACAGGAGTTCGCTAGTGTAAGGAGGTAATTGAAAAAGTATTTTTTTTGTTTGACGACGTGACCGCCTAATTGTTGAATTTGAAAATCTTAAAAGTTTTAGTAAATAATCAGAAAATGTATAATAATCACCTAAAGAGCTGATTAAGTTAAAACTAAAGCTATAATCAGGAAATATTCTGTAATAGCTGACTAAGGTTACAGGGATAATTAATGCTGAAAGCCATCCTAAATTTTGGGCAGAAAGAGCTATTAAAATCACTGTAGTGATGATAAAAACTCTGTTGTCTTTTGCTGGTGCAAGAGCAAAAGCGATTAAACTTGCAACGACCGAAAACCAAGTAAGCGGTAAAGTAGCAACTCCCGCCACGACTCCCGCCACGACTCCCGCCACGACTCCCGCCACGATTACCGCCACGACTAGCGCCACGACTCCCGCCACGATTACCGCCACGCCTCGCTCCACGCCTCGCTCCACGACTAGCGCCACGACTACCGCCACGACTCCCGCCACGACTACCGCCACGCTTTCCGCCACGACTCCCGCGACTCCCTCCACGCTTTCCGTCACGGCTCCCGCCACGACTACCGCCACGACTACTGCCACGACTAGCGCCACGAATACCGCCACGCCTGCTGCCACGCTTCCCGCATTATAACTATCGGTAATATTTTCTGTTGACAAAAATAAGATAAAGCCTGTCATCCCACTGGTTAACAATAGAAACCACCAGTTTTCAGTTGCTAACCATGCACTTAACATCACACTGATTGTTACCCCTATCACCATCACATTACGAGCAAGGGAAAGATGTTCTTTTTCTAACTGTTGCACCACTAACCAAACAGTTAATGATAAAGATACTACCAAAACTGCAAGACCTACTACCATTTGAGGTAAAGGAGGTAAAACTTTAATAGCTTCTATTAAGCCCTTTAACCAGCTATCAGGCTGATTTAATACAACTATCAACCACAATAAAGGGATAACTAGTCCTAAAGGTAAAAATAAAACTCCTGTCGTATAAGCAATTAACATTACACAAGGTAACTGTAGCCAATCCAACAATTGATTGCGCTCAATCAGTCTTAAAATAAGAGGGATGTTAAAAATAAATAATAGTAATAAATACTGACAAATAAATTGTAAGTTTCCGAAAACTAAAATCTCAAAAAACCTTGTGTTTAGTCTGCGTCCATCTGTTTCTTTTTGAGGCGACCATTCCTTCATTCGGTGCTGAAGCCTTGAAGGACAAAACATTGCCCACCAAAATAGTTCCCAAGTTTCTCGCAAAAACAGCAACATTTTTTATATTTAATGTCTGATTTTTTTAGCTTATTACTTTATCTTTGACCTTTCACAAACTCTGCAAATACACTGCTAAATAAACCCCCATTCTTCCGTAATAACCCATGACGCTGAAGCCTATCTACAATTGCCAGATCAGCAATAGGTAAATTACTCTCTCCCAACTCATAATGCAATGCTAAACGTTCACCTTTGGTTAAATCTTTCCAAAGTTCTTCAAAACGAGGCTTTGCTTGAAACTTAAACTCATTTTTAGCTATTTCTTGATTCTTATTTTGCCACAACATTGCGCCCGCCATCTGCACATAATAAGGCAACCCTCCTGCTAACTCATCTACCCATTGTAATACCGCAGAATTAGGCAGAAATTCTTTCTGTCCTTTCTGGATGATGCTTTGCCAAGGTTCCTCCTCTAAGGCCCCTACAATAGTAGTACTGAAAATATTGGCAAAGGGAGAACCCAGACTCAAAGTTTCGTAAACTTCATTAAGAGGGCGTTTGCTGGCAATTACCATTGTTAATAAACCCGCAGAAGCCTTAGAACGCCAATCTTCTCCCCAATCCTGAAACAATTCCAATCTATCTTTTTTACTAGCAATGGCTTCAAACTCATCCAATAAAATAATTAAACGATACCCTTCATCTACTAACACCTGTAATCCATCTTCCACTGCAAAGCCATCTTCATTATCTTCCTTTGACCAAGGAAAATTCCCTGTTAGTTTGTGAATCCCTCGCCTTAAGCCTTCAATAATCCCCTCTGGAGTATGAAAATTCTTACTCGTTAAATCTAAGAAAACAACTAAAGGCTTTTGTTCTGGCGAACAAAATTCGCTGATTCTTTCTCTGATATATCGCAATAGAGAAGTTTTTCCATTGCGCCGCAATCCTACCAAATTGACACATTGAGGACTAATTGCGCCGATGCGGTTTTTAATCTCTAAAATCTCTTTTCTCCGTCCGTAAAAACGTTGTGGAGGAACAGGAAGACCATATTCAAATGGATTATAAACTTTGGGCTTTGGCTGATGAAATTGTTTATTAAGTGAGGCAATTTCAGGAAACTGTTGCACAATAACTTGAGCCGAAACTGCACGCCCACCTAAATCGTTACCCTCATCACGGGAAAGATGCACAACTCCACAAACTTTACCTGTGAGTAAATTTAGCAAAGGCGATCCACTAAAGCCTGAGATAACTTGCCCTTGCTTTAACTTATAGAGAATAATATCCTGTTTAAAACTTATTCCTTCATATTTAAAGCTTGCTGAATCCCCCTGCGAATAATCAACTTCGCTATTCTTGGGATAACCGAAAATATATAAGTCATCGTTGGTATTGGGTTCTGTATCATCCAATTCAACACAGGGATGATCCAAACAATCCTCGTACAGTTGTAAAAGGGCTAAATCAAGGGGATATTTGTATGATTGCGTAACTTTAGCTGTGTAATTCTGGTTTCCTGCTTTCCAGAATACTTGCACAGGGTTATCTTTTGCAGATTCGACTACATGGGCGCAGGTGAGAATCCAATTCGGTGCAACAAAAAAACCAGTTCCTTGACTACTGGCAACATTTAAACGCACTGTACAGCGTTGTAAATCGTCTTCGTTACCCATTAATTGCTCTCACGTAGCATCTTTGTAAAAAGATTACCACAACTGTAAGACAATCAACTATTATTTACCCCATTCCATCGCAATTTCCAGGTTAGCTGTGCCTGTTCCTTTCACAATTAAAGCGGTTAGTTGTCCTGACTCAACTCCAATTTGTAAACCTAATTTGACACTAAATTTATCTGGTTTGACTGTCTCGCTAATATCTTTTAATGAACCTGCGACATCTTCAGCAATAGATTTAATAATTTCTGTCGCTTGTTTAAAAACTCTGGTTTCATCAGAAACAGGTTGTTCTCCTATAGGCGTAACCTCTACTTTAATTATTTTGCCGTCAGAAAGTTCAAAGGAAATAATTTTGGTTCTATCTGCCATACTTTATTTTTTATGTTGATTTTTAGTGCAAGGATCTTCCTAAATGATGGGAAAAATATATGGTATCATTACATTTTTTGGGCGCGATTAATTTAAATTTGGCAAGAATTAATAATATGTTACACGTTACTTTAATAATTTCATTTTTTGAAAGGTTTCAGAACTTTATAAGCAGTAATTACAGCCTAAGTATTTTATATAGCGGTTCTTGGTTGAGTTAGGTACAATAACCCCACCCCCAACTCCTCTCGAAAACCAAAGCTGTCTCATTCGCTTAAAGGCTCAAAAAATACTTGTGTTCTGAACGAAAGTCTTTGTGTTCTGAACAAAAGTCCTCGTGTTCTGAACGAAAGTCCTTGTGTTCTGAACGAAAGTCCTCGTGTTCTGGACGAAAGTCCTCGTGTTCTGAACGAAAGTCCTCGTGTTCTGAACGAAAGTCCTCG
>NZ_JBDNJQ010000010.1:0-101726 GCF_051172895.1 Nostoc sp. CALU 1950
GGTCTTTTGTAGAGACGGCGATTTATCGCGTCTTTGTGATAAATTATCGAATCTTCTATATTTCTAGGATTCTCTTCCCGATGCCCAGGTATCACGCCATTTGACAGTGCCTTCTTTGGCAATCACCCAGCGACGATTTACCAGATTTTCGCGCAGAGGCGATCGCCCTTCCCGCCACATGGCATATTTATAAGCAATCAGCTTACCAGCACTCTCATCAAAGGGAATCTCGGCAGACCAGGTATTCGAGTTGATGTACTCTAAAGGATATGCTTTGCTGATATCCCAGTTACCCAACTCTGGGCAATCTCCTGTCACCACAATGATTTCACCGGGTTGAGTATCTACGCCATTGAGTTGGATGCGGACAATTGTCTGTGCTTTAATCCGTTCGCCAACGTGGCTGAAAACAAGCACTCCCCGTTCCTCTAATACCAGGTTATAAATCTTGCCGTCTTTCACTTCATACTTATTGCGAGTCACCACGCAAGTATGTTCTCCATCGGGTAATTCCGTTTCTACTTCTGGGAGAGTAACTTCTCCTCCTCGGTTTAAAGCTACAAAACACAGAGAGTCACGATAGCGGCGTACATAACAGTAAATATCAGGTGTTAAGTATTTTTGCCAGTGGCTACCCATTGATACAGCTGGATTCAGTCGCCGTAAGCCAGACAGCAGCCTGACACAACGATAAATCTCACTTTCGGTATCCCAATTTTCCATCATTGGGCGGTTATACGGGTCGTTACCGCCATCGGTGTCGTCATGCAAATACTGTTCTGTACCGTAGTAAATGCAGGGAATACCGCGACATGTCATGATTAAGGCGATCGCCACTTTCAACATCGCTGGATCGGGATTCAGCGATTGGAAGCGGCACATATCATGGTTATCGATGAAGGTGATTAACTCTGTTGCCCCGTTATAGCGATAATCCTGGTCAAAAATGTATTGAATTGTTTGGAATCCCATTTCTGAACCTTGCCCTAGTGCGGCTCGAATTGCTACACACAGACCAAAGTCTAGAAGTGTCATACCTGAGTGGTTAACAAATTCTACGGAGCGATCGTCACTAGGATTACTGTAAATCCATTCACCAAAAATAAACACATCTGGTTTGTGATTGGTCATCTCGCCAGTGAATTCTTGCCAAAACCAAATCGGCATGTGCTTGACAGTATCCACTCGTAGTGCATCCACACCCCGATCTAGCCATTGTTTAATAGCTGACTTAATATACTCCCGATATTCTGTATTGTTTTCATTAAAAGTTGCTAGACCAGCTAGTTCACAATTCTGCACTTGCCAATCGTCTTCCCAGTTTTGCACTTCACCATAGTGGTGATACCAATGATTGACATCATCATTGAAGTCAGCAATTTTCACACCATCATCAAATAATTCCCCTTTGCTACCGCTGGTATCAGGGCTGCTATGGTTGCAGACAATATCTAGCACCAGCTTCATATTGCGCTTGTGTAGTTCTGTAATTAACCGATCAAAGGTCGTATTTTTTTCTTCTTGGGTAGCATTTAAAGAAGGATTCTCTCCATCGGCAATGTAGCGAGGATTAATCCGTTTAAAATCTTTTGTCCAATAGCCATGCATCGCGGCATTGCTAATAAATAATTCTTCTACTTGCTCGAATAGTGGAGTCAGCCAAATGGCTGTCACTCCCATGTTTTTAAGATAGTCTAATTTGTCGATGACACCTTGCAAGTCGCCACCCCAGTACTTACCCCAATCTTGTCTATTTGGATCATACAGTTCTGAGTTTACACCTTCGCTGTTATCTGGATCGCCATCATAAAAGCGATCTACCACAAGAAAATAAATAGTTTCCTGACGAAATTCAATATCTCTGGTGTAAAGAAACTCTAAGTCAATCTCAGTTTCTGAGGGTGGGCTTTCTATAATAGCTTCTACTTTTTCTTGTGCAGAATCAACTTTATATTGATCCGGTGAAAACTGGGATGGAGGGGTTTTTACCATAAAAAAACTCAAAATTTCATGTAATTCACAGTTGTAGAAACAACAGTACAACGTTTTGAGTATTGTGTGTCGCTACAAACTTCGGTATTGTGACATCCTGCCTACGGTGTAGGTATCTATCGCTAGCTAGTTTATAATTCTATCGGTAGACATAATTCATCTGCTAGAGGATAAAAACAAAGGAATATAGCAGTTATTAACAGTAATTGCTTGATAACAAAAATTTACAATATCTAGTTAAAGTGACTTGTGGTAAATATTGAGCCTAGCTTGATTTAAGTGTATATTCGACAACAGATTTTATAACATCTAAACTCCCAATACGTTTCGGTTAAAGGAGAAAGGGAAAAGAGGAAAGGTTTTGAATACATCCTTTCCCCCTTTCCCCAGACCACAAGGAAAGTGAAAAAGCTTATCCGAACCGTATTGCCTCAATTCCTTCTGTGTTGAAACCAGAATTTGTACTGCGAAGTCAACACCTGGTTAATAACCTGATGGAATGTAAACTTGATCAAGTTCACCCTGTCAATTACTACCATTTGAAAGACTCGATTAGCGCTCACTTGAATTACTATGAAATACCAGGCATCCTGGGGAGAGTAAGGACACCAAGGTTACTGCTTAGATTCAAGTTTTTACTAAAATATCGCGATCGCTTCCTGTATATCTCAAATCATCAGAGGGTAAGTCAGGAGTTTGTGGAGTGGATTACAGCAAAGCTTAATTGGCGCTGGAGATTAGCTGTCAACAAGGTTTCGTTAAACCTGAGCAATACCAAGTAAACCAGATATTAGCGAACTTTTTCTCTAGAAGATTTGCCAATACTACTCGCTTTGTGCATTTTGAACCCAAAGTTTGGTTTTGGGAAAGGGTTACTGGGTTTGGGTTAAAGGTTTTTAATTTCCCTTTTCCCCTTCCCCTTATCCCCAGAGGGGGCCCCACCTTCCCCTTTCCCCCTTAACCGACAAGTATTGAAAGATTTGCTTCATTGGTGAAGAGTGCTGAGTCAAAAAACCACCACGCCACTTGCTTATGGGGAAAACTCTCAAACCTTACTCAGCACTCAGCACTGAGTAAGGTAAACTGACCATTGTCACTTTCAATCTATTATTACTATCAACCAATTAATTTAGGTAGCAATTATGACCAAATATGACAAGGTTTTTAACTCACCAAAGACATCAAAAGAATCACTCAGTCCAGAAGAAGCGGTGGCGGCGATCGCAACTGTCACTGCGATCGCTGATTCATCCATTGAAGATGTAGATGCAGAAAGTTTAGCTGGTATCCTTTGGGAATTCGAGGTCTTTGAGGAATACTCAGAAGATGAAATCGCAGAAATAGTTGATAGACTCCTCGCCATTGCAGAAGAAGAGGGAATTGGGCCTTTGTTTAATGTCGCCAAAGTATCTCTTTCTGATGAATTAGTGCTGGATGGTTTTGCTGCTGGGGTAATCGTGCTTTTAGATGATGAACTCGCCATCCCCAAACCGAAACAAGCCTACCTCAAAAAGCTACAAGCAGCCTTGGAACTTGAGGATGAAGAAGCAGAGGAAATCATCAAGGAGGTAATTGCAGCCTTTCAAGAAGCAGAAGACGAAGAATATGCAGACGATGATGAAGATGAAACAGTGGTCATAGAGGATTTTACTGAACAGACATATCAATCTCCTTTAGGTAATTTTACTGTGCCGATTCCAGTTGATCCGCAGCAAGGCGGTAGAATTCAAAGCCAGGAAGGAGTAGTTGGCTTTTCTGATGACGTTGGTACTTTGCTAAGAATCGATTATTATCCTTTCCCTCTAGAACAGTTAGAGGAACTGGAGTCTGTTGGACAAGAAGAATATTTACAAACAATCTTAGTAGACAAGTATGTACCCCAAGCGATTTTTGTCAATGTACCAGATGCTTCGGTGGAGTATACCGAATATCTGGAAAATACTTTGCGAGGCGCTTACTATGTGTTAATCGATATGCCCAAAGGTTCGACGATTTCTAAGCAAGAAAATAATGGAACTGCAATCAGATTAGATGCGTATCGGGGACTGCTCACCTTTATCAGTGGTGAATTTTTGTATATAGTTAGTAGTCAGCACAGTTTTCTCAACGGCGAAACTCCCGATTCTGTTGAAGAAGAAGCCGAAGACATCAAGGAGAGTATTTTAGAGTTTGTTGAAACTATAGAGTTCACTTAGTACAGCATTTCATTAATTTGTCGCAAATCAAATTTGGCAATACTCTGCATTTTTAATGCATTTATCTGCATTAAAAACGTTATGCTTGTACGCAAATGTCACCCCAAAAAAGGGTCAAAAATAGAAGAACATACTTTTAAAATCGGCGGTTATAACCCGCTTCTAGACAAGCAAAACCCACCTCCGTGGGTTTCAAACACTTAATTTTTTCTTAATTGGTATTGAAAACAGATGATGTCCTCAATTCAGTGTCTATAACTCATGTACATTTGGAAAGGGCGATGTCTGACGACAAGCCCGGAGAAAACAGAAAATCTCTGGCTTCGCACTGGGTATCTACACTTGTAATTTTTCATGACAATAACCCTGCTGAACAATCGCTATCAAATTATCCAGGTAATCGGCGCTGGTGGGTTTGGCGAAACCTTTCTAGCAGAAGATGTCCACATGCCTTCTCGCCGTCGCTGCGTGATTAAGCAACTAAAACCAATAACCAATAATGACCCGCAAACCTACCAACTGATCCAACAGCGGTTTGAACGGGAAGCAGCAACCTTGGAGTATTTGGGTGAAAGTAGTCACCAAATTCCGAAACTCTACGCCTACTTTTCTGAAAACGGGCAATTTTACCTTGTCCAAGAATGGATTCACGGTCAAACCCTGACAAAAATTATCGAAGCCAAAGGATTTGAGACTGAAACTGCTGTTCGGGAAATTCTCTTGAGTCTGCTTTGGGTCTTAGATTATGTTCACAGTAAAGGCATTATTCACCGGGATATCAAGCCAGATAACATTATTCTCCGTTCTGGGGATGGTAAGCCAGTTTTGATTGATTTTGGTGCAGTTAAAGAAACAATCCGTTCAGTGGTGAATTCTCCAGGACAGCCGACACGATCGCTTGTCATTGGTACGCCTGGATACATGCCTAGCGAACAAGCCGTTGGCCGCCCAGTTTACGCCACTGATATTTACAGCTTAGGCTTAACGGCGATTTATCTACTGACTGGCAAACACCCGCAAGAACTAATAACCGATCTGAAAACTGGGGAAATACTTTGGCAGCAACACGTCCCTAATGTCTCTTCCCAATTGGCGGAGGTACTCAATCAGGCAATTAAGCCTCATGCTGGCGATCGCTACAGCACTGCCAGTAAAATGCTACATGCCTTGCAATCTGGTAATAATATATCTCCTGAGTTAGCTGCAAATACTCCCACAGTCAGTTTTTCTCCCTCTGCTGCATCGACTCAACAAACCCAGGCATTGTATTCCCCACAAAAAAATTCTGTGATTCCAGGGTCTTCCACTCCTGGAAATTGGCAAAAACCTGCTGTGATTGTTGGTACTTTGCTGGTAGGCAGCTTGCTTGGTGCAGTCGCCATTTCTAGTATGACTCGTCAGCAACAACCAGAAACAACTATTGCGACAAGTCCCACGCGATCGCTAGAATCTTTGCCTACCGATCCGCCATCTCCCGAACCGTCTGTTTCTTCCCAAACTTCTCCAGTTCCAGTTGTACCCACTTCACCATCACGACAGCCAGTAATTCCCGATCCTTTGCCAATCTTTAATCCCCCAGTTGTATCTAAACCACAGCCAGAAAAAGAGCCTGTAACTTCAGATACACCACCAGCAGAAGTGCGTTCTACACCACAGCCAGAACCAGAAAATATTGTACCTCCCACACCAGAAGCACCTTCGCCACCACAGAAGAATGATGAGTCACCGAGTAAATTAGCTGCCACTAACAGCAGCCAAAGTGTTCCCGCATTTCCTACAGGTACATCAAGAAGCACGGTAGAAGCTACCCTCGGCAAACCAAATCAAGATTTAAGAGGCGCATGGGGCAAGACTCGTGCCGTTGTTTACAAACTAGTACCAAACAAAATTGACCTTGGCTACCTATTTGATCGTAATTCTAAAGTGCTGCGTCAAACGGAGGTATCTTTTGCCCAATCGGTAGATCCACAGCTAATGGAGGCTACCTTGAATGGAATGTTAAGTGGGCAAGCCACTGAAGAAATTAAGCAGGGACTCAAAAAGGTACAAAAGCGCCAGTCTGATAATTTTAGTTTTCAGAATGGCTCAGTTAAAGGTCAGATAATCCGCCAACAATGTGATTTTATTTACATCAGCATTTGGGATGAAGATTTACATGATTTTGTGAATCCATCTACAGGTAGAAGATGTTAATGTCCTGGGAAACACTGTTCTCAAAAGTTAGATTTTTGTATCCCTTAACACAGTTTTAGTATTCAATATAGTTCTTAAAAAACTGTCTTTATTGCTCTACAATCAAGACAGTTTCAGTCTTCACAATCACAAAAACCCAATTTTTAGAATTAGTGCATTTGTTTTCTAGGTTTTGCAACTAAACCCGTTCCCATTAACCATTCCCCATCTTCAAACTGAGTTTTAAATTCTTAATCTTCATAAAGTTATAAATATCATTATTAAGTTTTTAATAATACTTGTCTCAGCTTCTACATTCATGTCGTAAAGTGCGATTGGAATTGTGTAATCTGAAGACAGCAAAGCTAAATTATTCAATTGAGGTCTGATGACTCCTACAATTATGCGTCAGCTTTGGTCAGTGGTTGAAACTGCCCAAGCCAAGCTCCTCTTGCAACTGGATGATGCTAGCTTGGTGCAGTGGTTAGTGAAACAAACCGAAACGCAAGTGTTGTTAGATTCTAACGAAACTGATTTTCTGTGCAACTACATTCAATCTCGGCTAGCCCTTATACGTGATATGGCCCATGAACGTCAGTGTTCATGATGCCTACGGCGGGCTACGCCAACATAAAATCACGATGAATTGATTGATAGTCAAGTGTTATTACTATTGACTATTGGCTTTTTGGGGAAAATAACCTTCCACTAAGCAGTCAGAGCCGACTACACGCCAACGAACACGTTCTAGGGACAACGCCTCAGTCATGGTGGTAAAACCTAAATCGCCCACAGGTGTGGGAGCAATGCTACCACCAATGATTTTCGGGGCGATAAATGCTAGAACTTTTTGCACTGCTCCTTGAGCGATCGCACTAGCAGCTAAGGTACCACCACACTCCCACAACACGCTACAAAAACCCCGTTCATATAAGTACGCCATTGCCTTATCTGGTGTAAGTGACGTTAATTCCACCACTTCCACCCCCTGCTTGAGCAACAGTTTTTGGAAGTCGGGATTAGCACCCTCTTGTGTCAACACCAAAGTTGGAGCATCCACAGTTTGCCACAGATGGGCACTTTCCGGTAAGTTGAGATGGCGACTCATCACCACCCGCAGGGGATTATGTGCCTCCACCTGATGGCTGGTTAAGTAAGGATTATCTTGTCTGACTGTGTTACCACCGACAATTATGGCATCGCAACCCGCCCGCAACTGATGTACTTCATTGCGGGCCTCTTGGCTTGTCACCCAAGCACTATGACCAGAGGTAGTAGCAATTTTGCCATCTAAAGTCATGGCATATTTTAAAATTCCCAAAGGTCGTTTGTAGAGAATGCGATGGACAAAAGCTTCATTTAGTTGACGACAAGCTGACTCTTCTACTCCTACCAACACTTCGATCCCCGCCGCACGTAAACGGGCAATTCCACCTCCAGCTACCAGGGGATTGGGATCAACCATACCCACTACTACTTTTGCCACCCCTGCTTCGATCAATCCTTCCGAACAAGGGGGAGTACGTCCGTAGTGATTGCAAGGTTCGAGTGACACATAGATTGTTGCACCACGAGCGCGATCGCTTGCTGCTTTCAAAGCAAACACTTCTGCATGAGGCTCACCTGCGCGGGGATGAAACCCTTCGCCGACAATCTCGCCATCCTTGACAATCACCGCTCCCACTAGTGGATTCGGCGAAGTACGCCCTAAAGCACGGCGAGCAAGTTCCAAACACCGCAGCATCATGCGAGAGTCAAAGTCACTTCCTACCCTTTCCTTCGGTGGTGAATTCGATCCAACTGCTGACTCCACTAGATGTATATTTTCCTGAGTGTGATTTGGTAAAGATGCATCTGCTTGAGCGACCACTGGGAAATTATCCATAATTTTAAGCAATACTGTAAATATTCTGCACGCGATCGCCCAGCCTTTCCACAGGAGAATCGCGCTTTAATCCTGATATAAACAGTAATATTCAGCAGGAGTACGGGAAAGCGGAGCAGATGCTCTCTACGAAACGTTTTGCTATCGCCGCGTAGCAGCCGTAGCTGACAGGATCTTGCGACAAACTTTTGTCTCCGACACGCTACGCGATCGCAAAATCTAAAATCCAAAATGGTATGAGATGGGTTACTTACTATGTTCGCCGATTAACCAGGGTAGCGCTAGCTTGGTCAACAGGCATCAGCACAACTTCATTAATATTGACATGGGGCGATCGCGTCACGCAGAAAAATATCACATCAGCCACATCATCTGCTGCTAGAGGTGTAACTCCCTGGTAGACTTTGTTGGCGCGTTCAGTATCTCCGTGAAAGCGCACCTCGCTAAATTCTGTTTCTACCATACCAGGGTCAACGGAAGTTACACGTACCCGCGTTCCCAAAAGGTCTTGTTTTAAACCTTCAGAAATTGCTCTGACAGCAGCTTTGGTAGCACAGTAGACATTGCCACCGGGATAGGTTTGATGTCCGGCTATGGAACCTAAATTTACCACATGACCGCGATCGCGACTTACCATTCCAGGAATGACATAGCGGGAGAGGTAAAGTAAACCCTTAACGTTAGTATCAATCATGTCTTCCCAGTCTTGAAAGCTGGCTTCGTGTAACTTGTCTAAACCGCGACTTAGACCAGCATTGTTAATGAGAATGTCGATTTCAGACCAGGCGGGGGGTAGAGTAGCAATGGCTTCTTCTACAGCGCTGCGATCGCGCACATCTAACTGTAATAAATGAATTTCAGTACTAAAATCTTTATTGAGAGTATCTGCTAGCTGCTGCAAACGTTCCAGCCGTCGTGCGGCTAAAATCAGTTTTGCACCCGCACCAGCGAAGATTCTCGCACAAGCAGTACCAATACCACTACTTGCACCAGTAATCAAAATGATTTGATTTTGTAGGGAAGTCATTGTTACTCAATATTCAAGAGTCCAGTGTTAATTTAAATACAAAATTTAGCAATTTAGCAAGTTACTGAGTCCTATATTTGTTTTTTGGTGAGTTTAATCTTACCAACATAACTTCTTATATTTATCGAACATAATTCAGGAGTCAAGAGTCAGAATTCAGTTGGGTATTTTGACCGAAAAAGCGGTACTTCGCAGCACTAGCGAGTATTTTCGAGTCGCGTCTGAATAAGCGGCGTTTTTGCACCCCCAGCAAATCTACGATTGGGTGGTCTTGATTTTGATTCCTGAATTCTTCAATATATCTGCTTTAATATCTGTGAAACGTGGGTTTAAAAACAGTTATACAGACGTTGAGTTACAACGTCTGTATATCCAGATTCATCTCTCGATTCAGCAATACCCAATTATTGTATAACCTATAAAAAATTCCATTATATATTTTAAGGTGAAGTAACGCCTAATTGCATTCTTTTTAATCCTCCTTCACTTGTGCAGTCTTCCATTTCGCCAAGAAATTCTGGATAATATTCTGTATTTCTAATTAACCAGTCACCGCTACGGACTCTAGCATTATTCTGAAATTTACCAGATACCGATGATAGTTCATTTTTTTTAATTGAAAGAAAACTTTCTACTCTGCCTGAAATTCTTACATTACCATTACCATTATTTCTATTGATAATTTTAAATCCAGACATTTTCGTAATTGAAATACCTGGGTTTAAAGAGCAAGCAGAGCCACTTTGCATATTCGCAGCGATCAATAGTTTTTCACTAGTAATAAAAAACCTCATATTTTTACTTGTTGAATCTGAAACTTGAGCATTTGCAGGAAATGATGATATGGTGAGGCTTGCAAGAGCAATAGAAATGTTTAATAATCTTTTCATTGTCTTCAGCACAAGCTTCTTTTTCAGTTCTCTCATAATCATTGATGTAAGATTGATCGTTAGTCGTTTAGCAGCCTATTACTTAACAAGTTATAAAAGTTATGTTTTATAACCACTCTTCTAATATCCATAACTTTAACTGTTAGTACAATGGCAGAATCAACGATATGAACATCAAGATTTTATGAAGAGAAATGCTATGGCGGTTCTCAATTACATAGAATACATACCTAAAATCAAGATTTTTAGTACGCTAGGGGTAGCGTAGCGCACTAACTCCCAACTCCTAACTACTTCTTCACCACTTGCAGCCGTTGAGTTACCATCGTCATCCCATTACCTCGTAGAATGACGGCAGAAACCCATTGGCTACCAGGGGTAGATGGTGCTTGTCCAACTTTAAACAGTCCACCAGATGTTAGTAGTTGCAAATCCACAGATGTCGGGTTGAGAAATTTATCTGGTTTGATGGGTTCCTCTAGCGCTGTTCCTAGTAGAAAATCATCACCAAGTGGCTCTTGGACAATCGCATCAAAACTATACTTCTGACCAACTTGTACCTGTTGTGGTAATTTGATATCAATTTGGGGTGGCTTACTGCCAGAGGTAAGTAGGGTACGTTCCGACAAAATGTCTTGGCGGACGATTTTGCCGCCTTGAATGCGCTGACGCGATGTAATCGTGGCATTGAGAGCCAACTTATTACCGTTACCGGATGGTAAACCAGTTATCTTAGTTTCTGTTTCAGCAATAATTCCATTGCCTTCAGGTTTTGAAGATAACAGTTTCGTAGTGTATTGCAATTTGGGATATCGTTGCCAAAGTGAAGTCAAAGATTTTTCCATGCTTTGGAGGTTTAACCCATCCCCATGAGTGAAATTGGGGCTGTAAAATTGCAACACCCCTTTGACATCGCCTCGGCTGGCGGCAGCATCAACTTGTGTCAACAGATTGTTCAAATCGGCTGGTGCATTTTGGGGTGTAGTGGTTTGGGCTAATTGCGGTGGTGTAGTCGCTTGAGTGCGTTGCCAGCCACTTGTTAAACCAAGAGTTAGCAGGAACGTCACCAGCCAGATATTTGCTGGAAATCTGAGTTGGCGTCTCACTAAGGTGCTAATAATGTTAGTCATTGGTAAGAATTTACTGATTTGATTAGAGAAAGTAAGGAAATTGTTTTATCTTAGTTAAGCTAGACGCTAAACGGTAGAGGTTTGATGGCAAACGCACCGATACGATTATTAATAGCTGCCAGTGGGACTGGTGGACATTTGTTTCCAGCGATCGCACTGGCACAAAAACTGCCAGATTATCAAATAGAATGGCTGGGAGTACCCAATCGGCTCGAAACTCAACTTGTTCCTCAAGAGTATCCCTTGAATACTATTGCAGTTGAAGGGTTTCAGCAAGGGTTTGGACTCTCCTCGATTCGGATTTTGGCTAAACTCGCCCTTTCGATTCTAGAAGTTAGACGAATTCTCAAACAGGGAAATTTTCAAGGGGTGTTTACCACGGGAGGTTACATTGCCGGGCCAGCAGTGATTGCGGCGCGTTCTCTCGGTTTACCTGTGGTTTTCCACGAATCTAACGCCTTACCAGGTAAAGTCACTCGCTTTTTTGGCCCTTGGTGTAGTGCGGTAGCCTTGGGATTTGAAGTAGCTGCTAAGTATTTGCCCCGTGCTAAAAATGTCTGCGTTGGCACTCCCGTAAGAGGGCAATTTCTCGATGGGGCAATTGATGCACCACTGGATTTAGCTATTCCTGATGGTGTTCCTTTAATTGTCGTCTTTGGTGGTAGCCAAGGTGCAGTTGCGGTCAATAAGTTGGTGCGTGAATCTGCAAAAGCTTGGTTTGATGCTGGTGCTTACATAGTACATTTAACTGGCGATCGCGACGAGGAAGCAGATAGTCTCAAACATCCGCAGTACATAGCCTTACCTTTTTACAACAATATGGCGGCGTTGTTGCAACGAGCAACTCTTGCTATTAGTCGTTCTGGCGCGGGTAGCTTGACAGAATTGGCGGTGTGTGGAACACCCGCGATTTTGATTCCTTACCCCTTTGCCGCAGAAGACCATCAATCTTACAATGCAGACGTATTTACAAAAGCTGGGGCGGCCTTAACACTGAAGCAATCGGAGTTGACGACGGAAGCATTGCAAAGTAATGTGTTGAATTTGTTGCAGTCACCGGATGAGCTAGCAAAAATGGGGGAAAAAGCCAAAGCGATCGCAGTTCCCGATAGTGCCGAAAAATTGGCGCAATTAGTGCGTGAGGTGATAGAAACATAACCTTGATTATTTAGTATTAGAAATTTATTTTCCAAGTTATGAATATGTTATCCAGCCAAAAATTTCGCTTCACAGTAAGTTGTGCTGCCTTATTACTTGTCAGTTTGGCCAGTAGCCATCTATATACCCAAGCCCAAGAAGATCAGTCTTTTACTCAACAAGATAATTCTGCCCCACTTCGATCACAGATTTCCCTGACCTCAAATCAGCCTGCTGATTCACTTACCTCAAGATTTCAAAATCCTTTTGTTAGTCAACAAACATCTGATGAAATTATAGGTCAGGAAAAAACTTTTTCATCTCAGCAGGATTTGTTAGCAGCATCTGCACCCTATCCAGTTGTCGATGAATTCAAAAAATATAAATTTAGCATTAATGGCAGCCAGGTTGTTACTCCAGTCAAACTGCCAAGTAGTAAAGTTAACTTTAATCAAGGAGATTTATTAACCGTTCTCGTTAATACTAGAAAATATTTTCAAGATCATGGTTCAGAAGACCCAGATATTCTGCGTACAGGAATGCTTGCTACTCAAGGGGTGACTGTACCAGATGTTCTCAAAACTTTGGACTTCATGATTGTTGTTTTAAAGGAAGACATTGCTAATAATCGAGCGACTCGGTTACAAGATCCGAAGTTTATTAATAGCAATTTTAAAGTTATTAAATGGACTGCTTATAATCCAAAAAACAAAAAGCAAAAGCAATTACGAATTACCAAATATGCTGTTTTTACCCACACAGGTTCTCGCAAGAAAACCTCTACTTACAATACACCAATTTATAGCCTAAAAGAAAACTCAATTACTGATAAATTCTATACTAGATATACAAAACAGGATGTTTTATCTGGGATTTACGAACCAGGTGGTAAAGAATTTGGCAAAGTTCAAAGTCTCGCTTATCTAACCAGAACTGGCTTAGAAGAGGCGCTGATGCAAGGAACAGTTCTGATTAACTTTACAGATGGTTATAAGGCATTTTTTAATGTCGATAGAAATAATGGAATGTCTTATATTCGCGGATTGAAAGCAACAGCCCAAAAGCGATATTGGTATTTTAGAGAGGTTGATGCTATTAAAGGCTATGGATATAAAATAGATGCAAAAATCTCCATTAAACCAGGAGTAACCTTTGCTGGAGATGTGCTGAATATTGGTTTAGGTAAAGTGATTATTATTGAGCATACTAAAGGTGGTCGCAAACATCTGCAAATGGGAGTTATGGCTGATACAGGTGGAGCCTTTTTACCCAATCTTTATCAACTCGATTTTTTGGCAGGTATTTTTAAAAGTCAAAAAGAATTTAGCCAGAATATCAGCCAATTGCCTGAGTATGCTACAGCATATTTTTTAGTAAAGAAGTAATGCATTGAAAATTCGTAATACTCGTTTGTAGCAAGTATTACGAATTCGTAATTATTTGGTCAACAGTTCTAAGTTATGACCATTGGGATCATAGAAATAGAAGCCACGACCTTCCTTCCTATGGTTAATTTGTCCTTTATTCTGATGCATCGGGTCACTACTGTATTCAATACCCGCCTCTTTAATACGTGTAAAAATTGCATCAAATTCCTCATCGCTGACATGGAAGGCATAATGATGGGACTCGAATGTTTCAGCGTCAGCGAAGTCTAGCGTCAGCACATCATTAATATGTACAGCAGCAAAGTGACCAACGGGAACCTCGACCTCTAAGCCAAAAATTTTCGCAAAGAACCTTGCTGATGCTTCTTTGTCATGTGCGGGCACTATGGTGTGATTTAGAGTAATTGTCATGCACACCTCCCCTCCTAATTTTGGTAATAATCAACATCAACTCTTTATTCAGAGTTAATAACAATAATGTTCCTTTCTATTTTATCTTTTGGGCGCTAACACCAGAGACTTAAATAAGCAAAACTAATAAGTCGCATCAGGTTTACTGAAGTAAGAAAAGTTGATTAAAAATTGTAAAGCAGTGTAAAGTAGTTTCACAGGCAAAGACGCAAATGCCTGATTCATAAATAACTAACCGCACTTATAAAACAATGACAACAACCTTACAACGTCGCGAAAGCGCCAACGTATGGGATCGATTCTGCGAATGGATCACCAGCACCAACAACCGGATTTACATCGGTTGGTTCGGCGTCGTCATGATCCCCACCTTACTAGCAGCTACCGCTTGCTTTGTAATCGCATTCATCGCCGCTCCTCCAGTAGACATCGATGGAATCCGTGAACCAGTAGCAGGTTCCTTAATCTACGGAAACAACATCATCTCAGGTGCAGTAGTACCTTCCTCCAACGCCATCGGTTTACACTTCTACCCAATTTGGGAAGCAGCATCCTTAGATGAGTGGTTGTACAACGGCGGTCCTTACCAATTGGTAATCTTCCACTTCCTGATTGGCGTATTCTGCTACATGGGTCGTGAATGGGAACTATCTTACCGCTTAGGTATGCGTCCTTGGATTGCGATCGCATATTCTGCACCAGTAGCAGCAGCAACCGCAGTCTTCTTGGTATACCCAATCGGACAAGGTTCATTCTCTGATGGTATGCCTTTGGGTATTTCTGGAACATTCAACTTCATGATCGTGTTCCAAGCAGAACACAACATCTTGATGCACCCCTTCCACCAACTAGGTGTAGCTGGTGTATTCGGCGGTTCCTTGTTCTCTGCAATGCACGGTTCACTCGTAACTTCTTCACTAGTTCGTGAAACCACCGAAACCGAGTCACAAAACTATGGTTACAAATTCGGTCAAGAAGAAGAAACCTACAACATCGTTGCAGCCCACGGCTACTTCGGTCGTCTAATCTTCCAATACGCTTCATTCAACAACAGCCGTTCACTGCACTTCTTCTTAGCAGCATGGCCTGTAATCGGAATCTGGTTCACCGCCTTGGGTGTAAGCACAATGGCGTTCAACTTGAACGGTTTCAACTTCAACCAATCAATCATTGACTCTGAAGGTCGTGTGATTGCAACTTGGGCGGATGTAATCAACCGCGCTAACCTGGGTATGGAAGTAATGCACGAGCGTAACGCTCACAACTTCCCTCTAGATTTGGCTGCTGGTGATTTTGCTCCTGTAGCTCTTTCCGCTCCTGCTATCAACGGTTAATCATAATCTGAGATACTCTCTTCATCCTTATCTATAAATAAAAGACGCTCTCCCGAAAGGGGGGCGTTTTTTTATTGGGTTAGTTGGTACGTTGAACATGCCACTGAAAACTTTTTGAAGTGCAAAAATATTGATAATCAAAATTAGACCGCTATAGTTGAAAATTGAGGCAATAATTATCAAAAAGTAAATTTTACGGGTAAAAATTACTTGCAGCGCTGATAATTGCCTCAAAGCTCAAGTATAAGGAGAAGTCGAGAATGATTTTACATCGTGGGCGGAGGGTAGTAGCTGCTTTGTTGCTGTCAGTAATGTTACTGACAACAGCCTGTACACCAGCAACACCTGGACGTTTTGACCAAGCGCAAAAAGAAAGCACTCAACAAAAAAGAGGTCAATCGGTAGCTAAAACCGCAACTCAAGGTAGCGAATTTAATAAATTTTTCCCAAAAGCTAGTGATGGCTACCAGCGCGTCTATACCCAAGAGAAAAAAGGCTTTGCGGAAGCGAAGTTGAAGAAAGGCGGTAAAGATATGGCGGTGCTGTCTATTTCTGATACTACCAGCACACCGAGTGCAGCAGCAAAGTTCTCGAATAGTACCAAAAAAATTGGCGGTTATCCCGCAGTAGAAGTAGGTAAGACACAAACTGCAATTTTAGTAGGAAAGTACCAAGTAAAAGCACTTTCTCGCGATCCGTCATTTACAGCTAGCGATCGTGCAGATTGGTTAGAGAACTTTAATCTTGATGGTCTGGCTAAACTGAAATGATTTGCACTACAAACATTCAGATAACAAAACCTAAATAAGGAGATTTTTATGGGCAAATCGATTGTTGAGTTGGTTGATCAATTGCCAACTGGTGGCTTGACTGTTTCTATGTTAAAATCCCTCGATTTTGTTGCTCCTGGTCAGTGGCAAAATACTGTTGGCTTTGTCAACACCATTAAGACTGTCACTGGCGAAGACGACGAAGATTTAATTCAGCAAATTGGCGAAAGAGCAATTTATCTATTCAACGACAAATCCCAAGGATACCAAACAGCTTTGTGGCTTTATCAAACCGTTGATGCTACAGATAGAGCGCTTGGTGCAGCAGCTTTAGCTAACAAAGTTGGCGAGAAAATTCCTTTATTGGGTTTTTTAAACTCTGTCACTCCCAAACCTGATAAAGCCCAAACTATCGATCTGACATTGAAATTAGTGGCTGAGTTATTAGCCTTCTGCCAAATTAACGGCATTCCTGGAGACAGTATTGGGGATTTTGTCGCCTCTTTAGGTGAGTATAGTGGTGAGTCACTCATCCGCATGGTGGCATTAGTTTGTGTTGATGGTTTGATACCTTTGGGCCCAGACTTCATCAGCAAAGCAATATCCGGGATTAATCAAACAAATCCACAGGAGTTAGAACAAAACTCAACTTTCCAAAACATCAAAGATGTAATTCCAGGAAACAATGCTAGTAGTAAGCTTAACTTTATTGGCGAAAGCTTTGACTCAGTTAAAGGTTGGATGAGTGGACTAGTTAGTGCCAATAATTTAACGCCACAAAAGGTAGTTAGCAATTTGCAAAGTTTTGTCGATATTGCTGATGACAAGTTAGACTATCTTGCGGCGTTCCTGGATGTATCAACAAATTATTATGAACACACAGGTACGCAAACTTTGGCACATCGCTTGATTGAACGAGCGGTAGCTGAGATTTAGGTTGATGGGGACTGGGGACTGGGGACTGGGGACTGGGAACTGGGAAGATTACCCAATACCTGATCTCTAATACCCAATCTCCAAGACCTATTGGGGTAAACGTAGATCAGATGCGATCGCATACAAGTAAGGTTGAAAAATAGCCAAGTTTTCCAGTTTTTCAAATTTACCTGTTTGCGTACCTGTGTCAAATGCAGTGGTAATTACGTAAAGTTTACTGCCATCAAAGGCAACATGACCGATGTGTTGCTCTTTTACTCCACCTTGTTCCTTAAGTCCAGCGAACCCATAGCGAATTCCCTGAAGCTTACCAATGGGTACTGGTTGCGGTGGGTAGGCTGAGAAACTAATCTCTTTTCCATATTCACCCTGACGATCTTTCGCAAACGCAGCGTAGTGATCTACAACCCAAGTTTTAAGTACTGGTAATACCTGAGTTTGGTATTTGGTACTTTGGTAGTCCACTTGAGAAGCAGTTGGAATACCCGCTGCTGCGAGTTTATTTCGGAAATCCTCATTATTTGCTAGTGGGTAAATGTTAATCTCAACTGTACCCAAACGTTTCCCTTTAGAGGAGACACACAACAGGGGTGCATTTCCCTCACAAGCAGAAACTTGCCAGTTAGTTGGAGCAGTAGCATTTCCCAGGATTTTCTGCCAGATATTTCCCTCATTCGGATTGGGAAGTTTTGCAACGGCAGAGGATTTTATGACTTTGGGTGGAGAAAATTGGGGGAGAACAAATTTGGCTCCCAGCGGTATTGACACCAACAAAATAGAACCTAGTAATAAATGATAAAGTCGTAACATTTTTTTTAAAATCCAGAGCCAACTATTGCAGACGCACCATAACTACAATACTTTATCGGTATAGAGGAACATAGATACATTTATATTGCTACAAGTTATATTTGTAGAACTCAACAAACTATAGCGCTTCTTTGTAGAATAAGGTACAAGGTAGGCATAAATAAATTAAAGTTTGTAGTGTTCGCGTAGCGTCTCGCAGAGAGGACTTTAGTCCTGATAATCCCTTCTATGAGCGATGAATCGCTCACTACAAACTAAGATTTTTTTGTATGTTTAATTATGCCTAGTAGCGCTGAAAATTAATACAGCGCTACTACTAAACAGTGTTGTTTATTGATTGATGTATGCCTAATTACTTGTGGCTTGTCGGAGATATGACAACAATGAAGAGATGCTGGCTAGATGTCAAATCAAAGGGCAAATTTGCTTGGACTTTTTAATTGAAGCGAGAACGTTGTTGACGACGTTGCTTGTGCCTAGCAATTGCTTTACGCTTCTCTTTTTCTATCGGTGTCTCGAAGTGACGCTTTTTTCTCATATCTTGGAAAATTCCTGCTTTAGAAACTTCCCGCTTAAATCTTCTCAAGGCTGATTCTATACCTTCATTCTCCCCTAAAACTACCTGTGTCATTCTCATTCCTCCTTAATGTGGATGAATAGTTCAAGACTAGATACCAAATAAAATATTCCAGCAGAGTGGAGCCTTTGGCTTTGTCTGCTGGAGACTCTAAATGTGAAACTTTAACGAATCGACTTTAGTAGCGATTATTGTTGCGGCGGGCATTACCGCCACCCCAGCTACCACGAGGAGAACCGCTTCTTTCCTCACGAGGTTTAGCTTTGTTCACTTTCAAGTCACGTCCCATCCATTCAGCACCATCAAGTGCATCAATGGCAGCTTGTTCTTGTGTGTCTGATTCCATTTCCACAAAAGCGAACCCACGCGGCCGGCCTGTTTCCCGATCTGTGGGTAGTTGAACACGATTTACTGTTCCGTATTCTGCAAAAGCCTGCTTTAGGTCCTCTTCTGTAACCTGATAGGACAGGTTCCCGACGTAAATTGACATAGAAATCTCCGAATTCAGGGAGTGTAGAGAGTTAAATTCGGAGAGACGGTTTTTAGAAATCAAAACTAGTTACTCAACCGAAAATAATCTTTATGTCCATGAGTGTAGCACAGCCCTCAGCCTTTGAATATCGTCTAATAGTGAATTTTATTCACAAATCAAACCTTTAAAACAGGTTTGCAGACTTCTCCATTGGCTGGACTTTGTTGCTTGTACTATACAAGTTACACTTTTAACAGGAAATCGGAATTAAGTAGCGATCGCCTAGGTATTTAGTGTTTTGAAAATTAAGCTGTGGACTAAGAGATAAAGATTATTATCGGTAGTGGGGGTAATCATACCATAACTAACTGTTTTAAAAGCAAATTCCAAAATATTCATCCTGAAGTACCCTATTCGCTATGGTCAAACTGCGCTAAAATCCCTTCTGCTTTCTTACACAGTAATTCGTGATATTCACCGTTACTAGCCAGCAAACCTCCCCATTGATTGATATCACCGGTGTTATACTGCAACGGAGCGCCGTCAAAGTGGGTAAATTTACCACCTGCTTCGGTTAATATCAGTTCTGGGGCTGCCATATCCCAATCTTTGGGCGCAGACTTGCCGGAAAGGGAAATGTAGATATCTGCCTGTTGCTCGACAATAGTGGCGATTTTGCAGCCTACACTACCCACAGATTTATGATTTTGACAGGGTAAGTGTTGTAGTAAGTAATCTAAGCGTTGGTTGCGGTGAGAGCGACTGAATACTAAGGTTAAATCCTCAACTCGTTTACCTGATGACACTTGCAAAGGAACAGATTCACCACGAGTTTCTACAAATGTACCCCCGCCTTTGGTAGCGTAATATAATTTTTCAGCCTCTGGTACTGCCACTACTGCCAACACCGGGCGCATTTCCTTGACTAAAGCAATGTGAACTGCATAATCCCCAGTTTTTTCGATAAAGTCTCGTGTGCCATCCAAAGGGTCAATTATCCATACCCAAGGGGCGGAAGGCTGTGCGCCTGTGCTTGGCGATTGATAGGTTTCTTCACTGATGTAAGCAAAATCTTCATTACCCAAACTTGCTTGTAGCTTTTGCAAAATGTATTGACTCACAGCTACATCAGCAACGGTAACAGGCTCATTCTGTTTATATTGTATTTCTAAGTTAGGGTCTTTTGCAGTGCCGTGGTAATACGATCGCAGTATATCTGCTGCGCCCCAACCTATCTCACGAGCGATCGCTAATATTTCTTGTAAGTCTTTCATTAAATTTGGCCTTCTATAATTTTATTACTCAGCCCTTTAAATTCATCCAGCGCCGGGTGCCAAAAAATTTACAGGAATCAGCAGCAATATTAGCTGCCAGTGCCAACGCATCAATAAAACTTTCCCTTAAAATGTAATGGCAGAAAGCACCGTGGAAAATATCTCCAGCCCCTAATGTATCAACTGCTTGAATCTGCGGCACATCTACGATACCAGTTTTAGTGCAACTCAAGTATTCAATTGGTTTTTGTCCGTGGGTAATGGCAATGTGAGGAATGTCAAATCCACCCAGATAGCTAAAAACGTCTTCTCCAGTCTGGCAGTTCGGGGGATAAAAATTAGCTGAACAGATGGCGTAATCTACAAATGGCAGAATTTGCTCAAATCCAGGCTTCCAACTACCACCATCAATTACTACTGGGATATTCTTAGCTTTAGCCATTTGGGCTATGGAATAACTAACCTCCATCTGATGTCCATCAATTAGGACGATATCGACATTTTGCAAAATATCTGGCGGGATAAATGCTGTGCTGGCTTGAGTTTTGACAGCATTGATGGAAACCACCGCTCGTTCACCTGTGGTTTGGGTGACAATGATTGAGGAGATAGGCGGTACTAAATCAGTGGTAGGCTCAAGGTCTGCGATCGCAACTTTGTAATTTGCCAAGTCACCTCGAATTAGCTGTGTCATTGGGTGAGAACCTACTATACCCAAGACTGTAGCCTGGTTATTACCTAAATAATTGAAAGTTACAGCCGCGTTTGTTGCTGGCCCCCCTGCCGCTACAGTATAGTCAATAGCGACAATTTTCTGATTATTCTGAGGAGGGGAGTCAGCAAGGTAGATTAAATCTAAGGTTATTAAACCTACAAATAACCCACGATCCGATTTTGAATTTTGAATTTTGGATTTTAGATTATCCATTTCTCATATATGTTTCGTAATTATTTGTAATTCTTGTACAGACGCGATTTATCGCGTCTCTCCTATCTCTCCTGCAAAGACGCGATGAATCGCGTCTCTACAAACTCCTAACTCTCCCTCATGCAAACTGATCCAAAACCAGGAACACTTTATGTTGTCGGCACCCCAATTGGCAACCTGGAAGATATAACCTTTCGGGCGGTGCGAATTTTGCAGACTGTGGATATCATTGCTGCGGAAGACACCCGTCACACGGGGAAACTGCTACAGCATTTTCAAGTTAAAACTCCCCAGGTGAGTTACCACGAACATAATCGTACCAGCCGCATCCCAGAATTATTAGAGCATTTAGTCAACAATAAAGCGATCGCTCTGGTGAGTGATGCTGGGATGCCGGGAATTTCCGATCCGGGATATGAACTGGTGAAAGCCTGTATTGAGGCGGGAATTCCAGTAGTTCCCATTCCCGGCGCTAGTGCAGCAATTACCGCTTTGAGTGCAGCTGGATTACCAACGGATCGGTTTGTTTTTGAAGGCTTTCTCCCAGCTAAAACTCAACAGAGACAAGAACATTTAGAATCTCTGCAAACAGAATCTCGGACATTGATTTTCTATGAATCGCCCCATCGATTGCGAGATACTTTGCGAGACTTAGCAGAAGTTTGGGGAAGCGATCGCCAAATTGTGCTAGGGCGGGAGTTGACTAAATTGTATGAAGAATTTTGGCGAGGGACGATTGCCGATGCGATCGCTCACTACAGCCAACGAGAACCCCAAGGTGAATATACATTAGTTGTGGCAGGAATTCCAGCTAGTCAGCCCCAATTGACAGAAGAGGAACTGAAAGCCGAATTGAGACAGTTAATTAGTCAGGGAATATCGCGCTCGCAAGCTAGTCGTCAATTAGCAAAATTTACCTCCCTTCCCCGTCGCCAACTCTATCAACTAGCTCTTTCTTTAGTCTTGAATCCTGAATCTTGAATATTTAATACCGCTTTTTAAAACTTCAGTTTTGTAAGTAATTGAATATTTTCTTGCTTACTTGTTTCAATCAAAGCATCTTAAAAAGATTAATATCTCAATTGCAACTTTCCTGTTGAATACCAAATCGCTGATTTTTATTTTCTGTGTCTCTACCTGAATTGCTCCGAAAAACTGGTTATATGCAAAATAATCTTATTAAAAACAGCTTCCAAAAATCGCCAATCTTTTTTTTGTTAACTCTAGGCATAGCTATCAGAATTTATAATATCAATTCGCCCATTATCGGTATTCATTCCTGGCGTCAGTCAGATACAGCAGCAATAGCCAGAAATTTTTATGAAAATGGTTTTAATCTATTTTATCCTCAAATTGATTGGGGAGGTAATTCTCCTGGCTATTGTGAAACAGAGTTTCCAATTTATTCGTTTATCGTTGCTCTTATTTACAAATTTTTTGGAGTTTCAGAATTTTGGGGTAGACTATTATCAATTATTTGTTTTTTGGTAGCATCATACTTCTTATATCAATTTGTTAGCAAGATTCTAGATAAGAAAGTTGCATTTTGGTCTTGCTTATTTTTTATAATTTTACCTTTGAATACTTATTATAGTAGAACTTTTCAGCCAGAGTCTATGCTGCTGATGTGTTCAATTCTCGGCGTATACTATTTTAATAATTGGCTTGAATCAGAAAAATGGCGAGATTTAATCCTATCAGGTAGCTTTGTAGCTTTGGCTTGTCTAATCAAAGTTTTACCAATAATATATTTAGGAATTCCACTTTTTTACTTAGCGTGGACTAAATTTGGGATCAGAGTTTTTTCTCAACTGTCTCTGTGGATTTATAGCATATTTATCTTAGCATCTGTAGTTTTATGGTATTACCATGCTCATCAACTATTTTTAGGATATGGTAATACTTTTGGTTTTTGGTCAGGCTCAACAAATAGGTATAACTACAATATTGTACTTACTTTACATTTTTGGACAGAAATATTATTTAGAACTGCTGTTAGGCATTTTGCTATTTTTGGCTTACCCATATTTTTACTAGGATTGTTCATTACTAGAAAAAGTTCGAAAGAATATGTATTAGATATTTGGTTAGTTTCAGTAATCTTAACTTGGATTTTAGTACCAGTTACTAGTCTAGTGCATGAATATTACCAACTCCAATTTATGCTCCCAGGAGTGATATTTATGGGTAAAGCTTGTAGTCAATACTTCGATAACAATGCTCAAAAAGTGAATCAGAGAAAAATTATAGTAGTATTGTTATGTCTAACTTTAGCTGCTGGTTCTGTCATTTATAGTATTGATTATATGTTAAAAGAAAGAATAGATAAATCGGCGGTTTTTCAACTGGCACAGCAAGTAAAACAAAATACTGAACCTGATTCGCTAATAATTGCTAGTACCGGGAGCGATCCAACATTACTTTATTTATCACATCGGAAAGGATGGCTGGTTAACCACAGTGATGTAACTGAAGAAAATATCTTATATAGAGTGAATTTAGGAGCTAAGTATTTGGTAGGAAGCTTTAATTTTGTGGAAAGCTATAATTTTGTTGTGGATGATAATAAAAAGAAAATTATTAATAAATTTCTCAACAAATATCCTAATATTCTCAAAGATCCTATGAACTTTATCGCTAAATTACCGTGAGTTAAACAGCTTTGAAGAAAAATACACAATACAGAATTGATAACAAGAAAATGGGGATAACCTCTGCGGTAAGCAAGCTATAGCCATTTTTAATCCGGTGAGGTACAAGTATGCAAATAGACCTAACCCCCTAACCCCCAACTCGTCGCGGGAAGGGAGAACAATTTAAAGCCTCTCTCCTTTTAGGAGAGAGGTCAAAATTGTACTTTACGCTTGTCTATAACCGCTATATAGACATTTGTATAGCCAATGCAGCAATTGGATTGCTACTAGCTTCCGAATTCTCTATGGCTTCCGTAACACAACGCCAGTCCGCTCAAGTCGGGAAACCCACCTACGCGATTGGCTCCCCTACATATACTTAGATTTTTCAGAAATCCAATCGAGTTCCTAATCGTTCCTAATATTTATCCCTAAATAGGACATAATGAATATTCAAATGATATCTAAAGATTTTTGATATTAGTTCTCTAGATAGATCAGGAATTTTGTAGGCAAACTTTAAGATGAAATAGTCAAAAGAAAACAAAGTAGGTTCTCACGAAGGAGAAATTCACATGACTAACATTATTGCTTGGCTGGTTTTGGGTTTAATTGCAGGTGCATTAGCTAAGTTATTTTATCCAGGAACTCAAGGTGGTGGTATTCTCTCCACAATTGTATTAGGAATTCTTGGAGCCGTAGTTGGGGGTTATTTGGGTCAAGCTTTGCTAGGTAGTAGTTCAGCCGCCGCTGCATCTGTAGGAGCATTATCTCTAGGAAGCATCTTATTTGCTGTTCTTGGTGCTATGCTACTGATTTTCCTTTGGGGTTTACTGAGTCGTCGAGCTGTGTAATTAGCTCAAATTAATAGTTTTGGGAATCACTTCTAGCTGCAATAAACCGATAAAATGACATTAGAAAAAGAGCGAATAACTATAGGAGTTTTCGCTAGATGTTCCGATGCACAATTGGTACTTCAGGAACTAAAAGCTTCTAATTTTCCAATGCACAAAGTTTCTGTAATTGCACGGAATGCAGAAGAACAAAGTGATATTGCTGGTGTTGATGTTAAAAAGCACACTGGCAATACATCTGAAGAAAACGCTGCTGGAGCCGTTACTAGTGGTACTTTAGGTGATCTTGATGGTTTAGTGTCCGGTCTAGCTCTCTGGGCAATTTCTGGTATAGGCTCAGTCATGCTAGCCGGAGCCAAAGCAACTGCGATCGCTACTACTTTAACAGGTGGTTTGCCTGGAATTTTGCTAAGTTTAGGGATTTCTGAAAATCAAGCACAGGGTTACAGCGATCTTGTCTGTAAAGGTCACTATTTGGTGATAGTAACCGCCATAGACATCGAAATTCGTATTGCTAAGAGAATTTTTAATCGCTGTGATATTCAACAGTGGCGTGTTTATGAGCCATACTCGACCCCAGACAGCCGCTATAAATATGCAGTTGGTGTTTTTTATACGCACCAAGATGCAGAAAGAGCGTTTACTGAACTGAGAACCGCTGGCTTTCCCATGAGTCAAGTATCAATAGTTGCTCACAATACAAGCTATCTAAGTGATATTTTTGAGGGAAATATTAGCAGTTCCCAAGATAACTATACTACTTTAGGAATTCCTGATGATCTAGCCAGATATTATGAGCATCAGGTGACTCTTGGTCATTACTTAGTAGTTATTAAAGGCACTGATATCTACATAGCAGGTGCAAGAGCTATTTTAGAGAGTAACAAGATCCAACATTTTAGTATCTATAGCCAATCTGAACTTGATGTGTCTAGAAGCGATCGCCAGGTTATTACGAACTTATAGTTAAACATCAAGTTAATATCAAGAGGTTTAATGATATATCGTGATTGTGCATATTTTTGAAAATTTATAGCATAAGTATATTTGCTGTAAAATAAATCACATTGTTTTAACTTATAGTTTGCTTTATGACACCTTACCCTTCTACGAAAATATCCATTGTGATAACTGAGGTTAAGGCTTATCTGTATAGTGATGTACAATGGCATTGATGTAATATCAAACCACAAAAGCCGTTATATCTAGCTAGCATTTATAGAAATTGCATTTTAATAAACTTAATAAACTTAATTTTTACTATCCGGCTGTTTTATTTTACTATCCAGCCTTTTTGTTAAGCACGAAATTTGTTTAACCATCACAATAGAATAATATTAGATAGGTGTTGATTTTTTGATAAAAATATCATGTCAACATAAAATCTAAGTGCCAAGATGGTAGTCTTCGAGTAAAATAATATCTGTTTCAAATAGTAAAATAGTAGTTTCATAACCAATCCTACCCATTTCTGGTTCTGAATCTATTTCCATTTCTATAAGATTTGAATAGCTGCCTGGAATAATGTTGAATCGTTTGAAGATTGGAACCAAGATTGGAATAAGTTTTGCCCTGAGTTTGGCCACTCTGACCACTATTGGTCTAATCTCCTACCAAAGCACCAATGAGTTAATTGAAACTTCGAGCAAAGAAAACCATACCTATGAGGTGTTGAGTCAGCTTGAAGACCTCAACTTACAACTGACAACTGCTGAGACTGGGCAACGCGGTTACATTATTACTGGAGAAAAGCGCTATTTAGAACCTTATAACGCTGCTCTTGAATCACTAAATCAAAAAATCAAGGAACTTCAAAATTTAACAGCAGATAACCCCAACCAACAAAATCGGCTTGATATTTTACAGCCATTGCTAACGCAGAGAATGGCTGTAATGAAATATATCATTGAAATACGGCAAAGCCAGGGTTTAGAAGCTACCCAAAAAGCTGTTTTGACAGACGAGGGTAAGCGGCTAATGGATCAAATCCAGAAAGTTATTCAGGCGATGAAAACTGAGGAGACTGCACTGCTGAAACAGCGCTCTGAGAAGGCACAAGCAGCTGCCCAACAAACGCTCGGCAGTATTGTATATAGTATTCCCTTATTTTCCGTAATCTTAGCTTTAATTGGATTTTCCCTGACCAGACATATCTCAGTACCGCTGAAACGAGTTTCTGATTTGGCAGAAAAAATGGCGGATGGGGATTTATCGGTAAGTTTACCAGATAGCGATCGCCAGGATGAAATTGGTGTGCTGACGCGCACCTTCAACCAGATGATTGTTAATCTGCAAAACACAACTAAAAAAAATGAGGAGCAAAACTGGCTAAAGTCTAATTTGGCTGAATTTACCCAGATGCTCCAAGGACAACGAAATCTGGAAAATGTATCTAGCCTAATCTTGTCGAATTTAGCACCCCTGGTTGGGGCATCCCAAGGCGTTTTTTATGTGATGGACTCCGTAAACGACCAGCCGATGCTGAAGTTGTTGAGTAGTTATGCTTATAAAGCCCGCAAAAACTTGGCAAATCAGTTTCGCTTGGGCGAAGGACTGGTGGGACAATCCGCTCTCGAAAAACAAAGAATCCTCCTCACAGAAGTTCCTAGTGACTATATCCGCATCAGTTCTGGCTTGGGAGAAGCACCACCACTAAATATTATTGTGTTGCCCATACTATTTGAAACGCAAGTAAATGCCGTAATTGAACTTGCCTCTTTTGGGCCTTTTAACGAGTTGCACCTGAAATTTCTAGAGCAATTGAGTGAAATTCTTGGTGTATTTTTAAATAATATCGCTTCACAAGTCCAAACCCAACAACTACTTGAAGAATCTGTTGCTTTAACAGAGGAACTGCAAACCCAGCAAGAAGAACTACAGCAGAGCAATCAACGCTTAGAAGAACAGGCACACGAGTTAGAAGAATCACAATTTCTTGTCAAGCAGTCTAACGAAGAATTGCAACAATTAAATGAGGAATTAGAAGAAAAAGCAGAATTGTTAGAAGTACAAAATCGGGAAGTTGCTCGCAAGAATCAGGAAGTTGAGCGGGCGAGACAGTCTTTGGAAGAAAAAGCTGAACAATTGGCGTTGTCTTCCAAATATAAATCAGAATTTCTCGCCAATATGTCCCACGAACTGCGGACACCGTTAAATAGCTTGTTAATTTTAGCAAGGCTGCTAGCAGATAACTCTCTTAACAACTTGACCGACAAACAGGTAGAGTACAGCCGGACTATTTACTCGGCTGGAAATGATTTGCTGGAGTTAATTAATGACATTCTAGATTTGGCAAAAATTGAGTCGGGTACTATGTTGCTCGATATTGAGCAAATTGCTTTAGTAGATTTGCAGACATCTCTAGAGCAGACTTTCCGGCAACTTGCCCACAATAAAGAACTCAGTTTTACCGTTGAATTAGATGAGAAGTTACCACCAACAATTTATAACGACTCCAAACGCCTGCAACAAGTGCTGAAAAATCTTCTAGCTAACGCTTTTAAGTTTACAGAACAAGGAGGTGTAAAGTTACAAATTAGCATGGCAGATGATGCCGCCCAAGTTGATAATTCCATGATTGCTTTTGCAGTTAGCGACACGGGTATAGGCATTCCAGCCGAGAAGCAGAAGATTATTTTCGAGGCATTTCAGCAAGCAGACGGCACCACCAGTCGCAAGTACGGGGGAACTGGCTTGGGCTTATCCATCAGCCGCGAATTGGCTCAACTGTTGGGTGGAAGAATTGAACTAATCAGCCAACCAGGACAGGGAAGTACTTTTACCCTCTACTTACCCAGGCGACAGGAAAAAAATGCTAAAAATACTCTTACCACACCACCCCCTGAGCCAACTACCTCTATTAGTACAGCATCGACCATAAAAGAAGTGCCAATGGTCGAAAAAAGATCCACAAAAAATATGGATACTTCGGCACCAGCGAAAGTACTTACCACCTTACCCAGCGAAATTCCAGATGATCGGGAAATAATTCAACCAGGCGATCGCGTTTTGCTAATTATTGAAGATGATGATAAATTCGCCCGCATCTTACTAGATATGTCTCGTGAGCAGGGTTTTAAAACCATTGTTGCCTTACACAGCAAACAAGGTCTAGCACTCGCGCAACAGTTTAAACCCAATGCGATTATGCTAGATATCCACATGCCAGAGATGGATGGTTGGACGGTGTTGGATCGTCTGAAGCATAAACCAGATACCAGACATATACCAGTACACATACTTTCTGTTGATGAAAGACAGCAACGGGGATTACATCTAGGGGCGATTACCTATCTACAAAAACCTGTTTCTCCAGAAGCGCTTACTCAGGTATTGACTGAGATTAAAGGCTTTATTGAGCGTCAGGTAAAAAATCTCCTCATCGTAGAAGATGACCCCGTACAAGCTCAAAGCATTATCGAACTGATCGGTAATGGCGATGTTCAAAGTACAGCAGTGGGTACGGGAGCAGAAGCCCTCTCGATTTTGCGATCGCACCATTTTGATTGTATGGTGTTGGATCTGGGTTTGCCCGATATGAGCGGGTTTACACTAATTGAGCAGATAAAACTTGAACCCAGGCTGTTGAAACTGCCAATTATCGTTTACACCGGCAAAGAACTCAGCCGCCAAGAAGAAACCCAACTGCGGGGGCTAGCAGAGACAATTATCATTAAAAATGTGCGATCGCCAGAGCGGTTGTTAGATGAAACTGCCCTATTCTTACATCGGGTGCAAGCAAATTTGCCGCCACCAAAACGTCAAATGCTAGAGCAACTACATCAAACTGACCCGGTGCTGGCTAATCGGAAAATTCTGATTGTAGATGATGATCTGCGAAATATTTTTGCCCTCACCAGCTTTTTAGAAAGCTATCAAATGCAAGTGCTATTTGCCGAAAATGGCAGAGATGGCATAGAGAAGCTGCAAACTAATCCTGAGATTAATATAGTTTTGATGGATATCATGATGCCGGAAATGGATGGTTACGAAACCACCCGCGCCATCCGCCAGCAACAACAGTTTCGTTCCTTACCAATAATTGCTTTAACTGCCAAAGCTATGCCAGGCGACAAGGAAAAGTGCATCCAAGCTGGAGCATCTGACTACATCACTAAACCTGTAGATACTGAACAACTGCTTTCACTACTTCGGGTTTGGCTGTATCGGTGAGGGAGTTAAGGCAAAAGACGCGATGAATCGCCGTCTCTACAAAAGACCGATTATTGTAGAGACGGCGATTTATCGTATCGAATCTTTGTGATCTAAAATTTTCATCAAAAAGCCTTAACCGAACTGTATTGTCCTGCCTCCTGCCTTCTTCAACTAATCATCTTCTCCAAAGCAACCTGTAAATCTTTTGTCAAATCGCTCACAGCTTGTCTAGACGCGAGGCGATCGCCCTGACAATTGCGAAAGCGTTCCGTAACTAAAATTGGCTCCCCCACGGTGATTTGTGCCTGTCGCAAACCTAACCGAGGTCGCCCCGGAAGCGTTGTATCTTGAATTCGGGAAAGCATATCGAAAATAAGCAAAGCTGTTTCCGCAAACCGTTCCGTTGTCGGTTGTTCCTGAATATAGGTAGCTGTGACTGCAACAAAACTTTCCACTATCCGCATGTGCCGCATTCGCAAGTCTGCTTCCTCTGCAATCCAGTCTGCTAAACCGCGTTTAAAGGGTGCTAAAGCATTGATATCTGGCAAATCTTCCCGATAAATGTAATTCCAGCCAGCTTCTTCCAAGCGGCGACAGCGGTCAATAAAATTACCCTGCGCCTGAACTCCAAAATATTGCTCGGTAACTTGTAATGCCTTATCTAGTAAGCGATGCAGTCGGGCAATTAATACCTGATTAGGAGTAGCAGATTCATCAATTGAGATGGTTTTTGGGATGTCTTGATGATAGAAGCGACGATAAAACTCTTCCATCTCGGTAATCAGATATTCGGCCAACCTACAGAGGCGTTGATAGTAAATCTCTTCACGATTGCCCGAATCAATTTTCTTTACTGGTAAGCCACTATCAGCTTCCAACTTACTCAACAACCAATCCAGTTTAGACCAAGGTGGTTCGGCGTAACGATACTGGATAGCGATCGGCAAAATGATCACAGTCTCAGTCCGGTTAGCTTTTTGCAAGTCTTCTACACACCAGAACCCCATTTGAGCAACACCTGGTTCCAGTGGGCTAACAATACCACTATGACCATTAGTACCGCCTTCGGGTGCCACTGCGATCGGTAGTTCGCCATTAGCAAACAACTCTCGTGCAGTTTGGATAGCTTGCCTATCTAGTCGCCTACCGCGATGAACCGGCACACCTCCCAGCCGAGAGAACAACCAACCTAGCCATTTTCCAGCCCAAACCGTCATACCCCGGTCATAAAGAAAATAGCTGTGAACCAGGGATTGTAATGTAATACCTTCCTGACGAGCGACTTTTGGCACAATGTGAGAAAGCAAATACAGCATACAGAGGGGATCTTCCACCTCTGGGTGGCGAAATGCCAACAAAAAGCGAATTTTTCCAGCCTGGAATTGTTGATAAAGTTCAGCTAATACCTCAACATTCGTGGCTTCAATCTTGACAATTCCAGCTGGTAGCCAAGGGCGAGTGCGAAACCGTAGTGCGATCGGCAATAACCACCGAACAATCTGGAGTACCAGCGGGTTCAATCGTTGGGGAATAAATTTCAGTGGTGGTTGAGTAGAGTGAATCGATCTAGGCAAGTCGCTCTCCAGATTGTATTTTTAGCGATTGTACAACGTGGGGTCTTAGTTTTGTGTAAACCTGGAGCTTCTTAAAAGAGTGGGCGTGTTTCTCTTGAACTAATGACTAATAATTAATGACTCCGCGCAGTGGTTTGATGTTTAGGAAAATTTCGTAATAAATAGCCAAACACTGCTAAGTTCAACACAAAAATAAACATTTTTATAGGAGAGATCCCCTGAATTAATTCATAAATTTCTGGTGGAATACTGATACCTACAAGTCCCAATACCAAGACATGTGCCCAACGTTTTTCGTACCATAAACCAATGGCTTCAATAGTAGTAACAATAGCATATATTCCTGTTCCGATACCGCTAAATGCCAAGGTTCGGGGATTTAAGTGAATAACTTTCTTTAAAAGCGAATCAATAATCATCGATTTCCCTTCTAAAACATAATTCTCTGAAAAAGCCTCTAGAGTTTGATAATTTTTTAATGTCAATAATAAAGCGATCGAAGTAACCATAAGCAGCAAAGCGGCAAATGATTTGTAGAGAACAATTGCTACTAATCCCAATGGACGCTTTTTCAAACAACCCCCTAA
Source organism: Nostoc sp. CALU 1950 (assembly GCF_051172895.1). Taxonomy (NCBI): domain Bacteria; kingdom Bacillati; phylum Cyanobacteriota; class Cyanophyceae; order Nostocales; family Nostocaceae; genus Nostoc; species Nostoc sp. CALU 1950. The sequence continues at coordinate 32,131 of NZ_JBDNJQ010000010.1, forward strand.
GTATAGATAAATCTAACTTTGATTAACTGGTTATCGATGATGCTAACTAAGACGCTTATTGTAGCAGTACTTAATCGCCCTATCTTTCCACTTTTCCCAACAAGTCAACTAGGGAAACTTCAACAAAGAAATTACTACTAACTACTTGTGGGGTGGCCGGAAAAGCCCGCGCAGTTCACAGGACAGGTGAGACGCCCATCCTACAAGAAATATTGGAATATTTTATTACTTGGAAGTTGCTTGTATATGCGTAGGCGTAGATTAACCCATGCATCGCACATTTCAATAAACATCTTTAATGGAGGTTAGCGGACTCGAACCGCTGACATCCTGCTTGCAAAGCAGGCGCTCTACCAACTGAGCTAAACCCCCGTAAAATTAAAATAGTAGGTAACTTTGATTGCCGTTGCTATTGTAACTTATATTGTTCCATTATCAAAGGGATGAAGCCAGAAAATATCCAAGTTGTTGCAGCACTGTATAAATTTGTCAGGCTGCCAGATTTTGCTGAGAAACGAGATCCTCTGCTGTCTTACTGCCAAACCCAAGGAGTCAAGGGGACTATTTTGCTGGCACAAGAGGGCATTAACGGTACAATTGCAGGTTCGCGTCAGTCCATTGACTCAGTTCTCTGGTTTTTGCGTTCTGACCCCCGTTTAGCAGACCTAGAATACAAAGAGTCATATACCGAAACTCCGCCCTTTGAGCGGATGAAGGTGCGGTTGAAGCCAGAAATTGTCACTTTGGGGTTGCCGGAAATTGACCCAAATGAGCAAGTTGGTACTTATGTCAGCCCCCAGGAATGGAATGATCTAATTTCTGATCCAGAAGTAACCGTGATTGATACCCGCAATGATTATGAGGTGAATATCGGTACTTTTCAAGGCGCAGAAAATCCCCAAACTGACTCATTCCGGGAATTTCCCGATTATGTGCGTCACCATCTCGACCCAACTAAACACAAAAAGGTTGCTCTGTTTTGTACAGGCGGCATTCGCTGTGAAAAAGCCTCATCCTTCATGCTTGCCCAAGGTTTTGCAGAAGTCTATCATCTTAAAGGCGGCATTCTCAAGTATTTGGAGGAAGTTCCAGCACAAGAAAGTTTATGGCAAGGCGAATGTTTTGTTTTTGACGAGCGGGTAGCTGTTAGTCATGGATTGGAAGAAGGGAGTTGTGAGCGGTGCTTCTGTTGTGGGCGTCCGATTTCTGAGGAAGATAAGGTGTCTCCAAAGTATGAGCAAGGTATCTCTTGTCCCTATTGTTTTGATAGCCTCACCGAAGAGAAAAGAGCGCGTCAGCAAGAAAAATGGCGTCACTACCAAAGGGAATAGGGAACAGGGAATAGGGAATAGGGAATAGGGAATAGTTTTTCATATTAGGAATTCTCTTTCCGGGAGTAAGATAAATACGCAACTAAGTGCGGACTGTTTTAGGTGGGGTCTAAATCCTCTTTTCTATTACTCTCCGTTCCCTATTTAATAGCTTCAGTCAAGGATAATTAGGAATTTAAGGGCAAAATTACTGTAAATTTAGTACCAACTCCAACTTGACTTGTGACACTGATTTTACCCCTATGAGCATCAACGCACCTTTTAACGATTACTAACCCCAATCCAGTACCCTGAATTGATTGGACATTTGAGGCTCGGTAGAATGATTCAAAAAGTCGAGTTTGGTCTGGTTCGGGAATGCCCATACCTTGATCTTGAATATAAAAAATTGCTACTTTCTCAATCGGGTCGCATATTAAATCAAACTGAATGTTGCCTCCTCTGGGAGAATATTTAACTGCGTTTGAGAGTAGATTTATCAACATGTAATGTAAGAGTTCTTCATCCATTACAGCAGACGTGTTCTCGCTATGACAGTTAAAAACAATTTCACATACGCTACTTTCAACAATAGAAAAATCTTCGACTAACTCTCGACAAAAATGCTCTAAGTTAAGTCCGGCGGGGTTGTATATAAGTTTTTCTGCTTCCGCTCGGCCCATAAACAGCACTTCTTCCATGAGTTTTTCCATAGATTGCACAGCACCTTGAATTCGCTTTAAATAAACGCCTCTTTTTGCATCTGTCAAATTTGCTCCTTGCATTTCGATGAGTTCTACTGCCGTTTGAATAACAGTTAGCGGATTACGAAACTCATGAGATACGGTAGAGATAAATAGTGACTTGAGACGGTTAAGTTCTTGCTCCTTCTCTAATGCTTGCTCTAGCAATTTTGTTTGTCGTCGTTCGCTAAGATCCCAGAAAACAACTACTACACCATTTATCTGGTCAGATCCTCGCTTTAGTGGTGAAGCACTATCACCAATTGGAATTCTTTTTCCGTTTTTTGTAATCAGAGATGTGAATTCCCCTAAATAAACAACCTGTTGCTCCCGCAGCACTTTTGTCACAGGGTTTTCTAATGTAGTCTCTGTAACTTCATCGACAATATGAAAAATTTTCGTCGCCTCATTTCCTAAAGCATCTTTTTGCTGCCAGCCAGTCAGCGCTTCAGCTGCGGGATTCATGAATGTCACTGCTCCCTGCTCATTGGTAGCGATGACAGCATCACTCATCGAATTTAAAAGGGTTGCTAACTGATCTCGATTCTCTCGCAGTTCTCGTTCTAACTGGTGTTTTAAAAGACCGATCTCGATCGCTATTCTTAAATCTTTTGTAGTAAATGGTTTAACAATGTATCCGAAAGGTTGGGTAAGTTTGGCTCTTTCTAAAGTATGGTCGTCACCATAAGCAGTTAAATAAATTATGGGTACATCTAACTGTTCACGAATCTGACTAGCGGTAGCAATACCATCCATCTCACCTTTAAGAATAATATCCATTAATACTAGTTCTGGTTGAGTTGCTGATGCTTTGGCAATGGCAACTTTTCCAGATGAAGCTGTACCCGTAACAATGTACCCTAATTGAGTGAGTTGGCTAGCAATAGTTCTAGCCACAATCACTTCATCTTCAACAACTAAAATTCTAGCTGGACCCATTTGATATTTATTGATGCAAAGTTAACTGCGTGAATTGGATTTTGAATACTGTTCCATGATTTCGTTCTAGAGTAATGCTGCCTTCCAGTTGTTCTATAACCAAGTCATATACTAACGACAGACCCAAAGAATCAGTATTTGTCCAATCTAAATTATCTGGTAAACCAATCCCATTGTCTCGGATAGTCATCTCGATATTATTACTAATATTGCGTAGAGCAATACTAATTGTGCCTGCTTGTTGATTGGGAAAAGCGTGCTTGAGGGCATTGGAGATTAATTCGTTAATAACTAATCCACAGGCAATAGCCTGGTCAACATTCAAATTTAACGGTTCTATATCAATTTCTAGTGCAATTTTACCCGGCCATATTTGATAGGAAATTAGCAAGCTTGTTGCTAAATTATGGATATAGTCAGCAACATCAATTTGCCCAATATTAGCGGAAGTATACAAATTTTTATGGATTAGAGATATTGACTCAATTCGGTTCTGACTTTCTCGAAGAACTTTGATTACTTCCGGATCTTTGAGTGTTTGAGACTGAAGTTGTAATAAACTGGAGACAATTTGCAAATTATTTTTAACTCGATGATGAACTTCCTTTAAGAGAACTTCTTTTTCAGCCAAGGCATTTTTTAATTTCACTTGAGCTTTTTGTCTTTGAACAAGTTCAGTTTGAGCTTGCTCAAAGATGCTGGATTGTTGAATTGCGATCGCTAATTGGACTGTAAGTTGATCGAGCAAATCTAATTGATTTTCTTCCCAATGGCGGAAATTAGAGCATTGGTGAGCAACCAATAAACCCCAAAGGTGAGAGCCGGGGCTTTGAGAGCCTACTTCTAGCAATATGGGTACAACTAAATTTGCTTTGACTTCAAACTGTTCTAACAGGCGAATATGGCAATCAGTGAGTCCAGCTTCGTAAATATTAGCGATCGCTCGTTTGCGTCCCTGATAATACTCCACCCCTGCACCTGTTTGAAAACACGTATCATGAATCTCTACACCCAAAGAAACTGTCCATCCAGGTTCCACCGATTCTGCCACAATTGTGCCGATCATCTCTGAGTCAAACTGATAAACTACTACTCGATCAACCCCAAGTAAATCTCGCACTTCTTGAACTGTTGCATTCAAAATATCTTGGAGATTCAAAGATTGACGAATCCGTTGAGCAACAGTCCGCATCAATTGCTCTCGCTCGGCTTGAGCTTTTAGAGCTAGTTCAGTTTGCTTCCGTTCTGTGATATCTTGCCCAATACCAATAATTTGACCATTTGAAAGTTTAATATTAGTCCAAGACGTATCCAATAAACGACCATCGCGCACCTGAGTTCTAAAGTCACCCCAATTGCGTTGTGCGGACTGAACAAAATTTATTACATACTGTCGATATTCAGGATTAGGGTATAACGCTTCCAATACATCATAAGTTTGGCAATCTTGAAGTTTCCAACCGAGAATATTTTCCCATTCTTGGTTCACCCATTGAAGTTTACCATTGGGAGCAATGAGGGCAATCATCAATGGTATACTCTCGAAAATTATCCGCAAAAACTCATTTTGCTCTTGGAGTTTTGTTTCGGCATTTTTTCGGTCATTAATATCATAGAATACTGTTAAAATCGCTGATTCATTGTTGAAGTTTAAATATTGTAGTGAAGTTATCGCCCAAAAATAAGTTCCATCTGCTCTTTTTAATTGAAGTTCATAATTATGAATAAAACCATGCTGATTAAGAAGTTTTAATAGCGCTTCTAAATCTGCCAAATTATGATACAAATCTAATAAATTTTTGCGATTTATTAAATACTCTGGAGAAAACCGAAATGTTTGAAGCAACTCTGGATTAGCGTATAAAATCAAACCATCAGATGCACGGGAAATAATGAATGGAACAGGAATAGCTTCAGAAACAACTTGAAATCTAGCTTCACTTTCCTGAAGAGTTTTTTCTATTTGTTTATGTTCTGTGATGTCTCGTATATTAACCAAATGAGCTTGGTGACAAGCATAGTCTATTAAATTTGTGACAATTTCAACATCAATAATCTGTCCATCTTTTCGCCGATGTCGCCATTGTTCAGTAAAGTCTAAGTCAGAGTGCTTTTTTCCTAAATATTCCAGGAAAACAGGCATGTCTTCTGGTGTGCAAATGTCAGTTATTCGCATTTGCAAGAACTCTTCTCGTGAGTAGCCGTAGTGAAGAACAGCAGCTTCATTGACATCTAAAAATTGCAGATTATTCTGGTCATATACCCACATTAGGTTAGGATTTTTAGAAAAAAGGAGATTAAAACTCCTTTGGCTATCATCAATAAGTTTTTGCCGATGTAATTCTAAATACCTGATTACCTGTCGAGCCAACTGTTGTAAGGCTACTTGCTCTTTAACACTCAAGTTTCGTGGTGAAAAATCAATTACACAAAGACTACCTAATGCAAAACCACTTGAGGTAATTAGGGGAACTCCTGCATAGAAACGGAAATAATTATTTGATGTTACAAGGGGATTTGTAACAAACCGTTCATCTTGCAAAGCATCCGGGATGATTAATATTTCACTGTGCAAGATAGTATAACTACCAAAAGAAATGCTTCGAGGAACTTCCGATATAGTTACTCCAATTTTTGACTTGAACCACTCTCGTTCTGCATCAACTAGACTAATCAGGGCGATTGGTGCTTCACAAAAGTTAGCAGCTAGTTGAGCTAGTTCATTAAAAACTTCTTCTGGTGGCGTATCTAAAATTTGATATTGATTAAGTACTTCTAGACGTTGGCTTTCATTTTCAGGAAATAACATCAGTGGTTGTGTAACAAAAATTTTGTTAAATATCAGATTTAAACAAACTAAATATTAAAAAATAATTCTGCTAAATAAAAATCGTTTTTTAACGTTTGTAATGCCAGATTAAATTAGCTAAAGCCTATGCTGAAATGAACAAATGTTTTTACTCTAAAAGATTGTTACAATATTTATTTTTTGTGAAAATAATTTACTCCATTTGAATGGGTACTTGGGGTTTCTTAAATGTGAGTTTCAAAAAAATAATATTCACCAACAGTTCTTTTATCAAATTCTGGGCAGTTTTTGCAACCTCATAAATAGATAAGTTTATTAAGATAGTTCACTTACTAAGGAGTAATAAAACAAGCAAGAATACGGCTACATACGGAGATTGATAACTCTTAACTCCTAAGCTAAGTTTACAAGGGATAAGTTGCTACAGCAAAGTTTCAAGATGTATTATCCCAGACCAAACCGCATCGAACCCCAAAATAAGGTTGACAATTTACGGCAATACTGAAGTAAGAATTGTATCACCGTACAAACTATCAGGTAAAACTTTTTACAGTATATATTTACCGCCAAAAGTTTAAGTTAGGAAATGAACCACATACTAATAGGTTGAAGCAAACTACGCGTAGCGTCTCGTAGAGTAGAATCTTTGCGGACTTGATGTTATATTGCGGTAGCCTGCGCTATGTTTTATCTTGGGCGTCCTAATGTAGTGATATATAAAACAGCTTCATCAGTAGGTATACCCAAAACTTCATTTACTTGGTCATCAAAGAATCCACCAATACCACTGACGCCTACATTCAGGTGCATTGCTGCTAAATTCAAGCGCTGTCCTAAATGACCGGCATCCATGTGTAAGTAACGGTAAACGCGATCGCCATATTGTGCGATCGCAGCTTTCAAATCCGCTGTATGAAACAATACCGCTGCGGCATCCCGCCCCAATTCTTGCCCTAAACAGAGAAAATGTAACTCTCGCCGAAAGTTTTTAAACCGAATTTGGCGTAATTCTTGGGCTTTGGGTGCGTAATAATAACAACCCGCCTCCAGTCCTTTGACTCCGCAAACAGCAATGAATGTTTCTATTAAATTCAGATCAAAGTAGTCTGGAGAAATATCTAAACTTTGGTCGATGTAATTTTGTGGTTGGTAAGTGAAATCGAGTAAACTTTTCAATTCATCGAAGCTTAAATCATCACCATTGTAGGCGCGGGTAGAGCGTCGCTTGTACATAGTGGTTTCCAGTTCTGACAGCTTTTTTCCCCAGTCTATAGGTGCGGTGGTGGTGGGAATTTTCAAACAGAAAGGAAAGTTGTATTTATCCTCCAAAGATTTTTCTTGTTTGATAACTGGTAGATTGAGATTGCCAGTTATACCTGATTGGATTTGGGTGTGACGATGGAAATATGTCAGCAGTTCGCCATCGGGGATTTGGGGATAACTAGTTTCGGTGGCGGAAGGTAAGGCAGTACATCCCAATGGTAAATTTTGATTGACATCTAATAAATCTGCCAGAGGTAAGATAGCGATCGCACCTTCTTGTTGCGGATCAACATAAAGCAGATCGTTAACTGATTCATCCACAAAGCCGCCGATTAAATGGGGACGATAATCAGTAATCGCAGCAGCTAACTCGATATTACCCAACAAGTGTCCCGTATCCAGAAAAATCCGACGATAAGCCCGATCTTCATAGCGCCACGCAGAACGATAGAAAACCGCAGTGACAATGATTGCCAGTTGGGTATTTTCTAAAGAAGGATGCCAGAAACAAGCTGCTTGGAGAGTTTGCCAAACATCACTTTCCCAATAATGCATGAGAGAATGAGTCCGACACTGGTAGTTATATAGACCAGGCGGCAATAACGACGTCCCACGGGAAACCACATACACTTCGGCAGGGTATAATCCGCCTGCACTGGGAGCAGCGCGTAAATACACAGCACTCCCCATAGAAGGCATTTTCGCCGTCAATCCATAGCTGCGAAACAACAGCCTTGAGAGTCTTTGCCACCATTGAGCATCTGGATTATTAGCAAATGCCTCTGCTTTTTCTTGGATATAGGGTTTGAGATCAAAAGTAGAGCCGATTTTGTACTCTTTAAAGGGCACTGGCTGTTTAGTCCAGTCCAACCGCTGATTTTTGGAGGCGAGAGTCTCAGGATTGTATTTAGTCCGTTCGTGATAATGCTGGGCAATTGATTGGTGTAATTCTGGCATAGTACTTTCAATATCCTTGGGGCATCCTTTATTTTTGATCTTGGCATTCATTAGCCTCATTGTTTCGTGTCAATTGGTACAATCCTCAGAGTCATAAAGTGGTAATTGGTAACAATTGGAATGGGGAATGGGGAATGGGGAATGGGGATTGGGGATTGGGGATTGGGTATTGGGTATTGGGTATTGAGCATTTGGGCATTTATTTGGGTATTAGTTATTCTTGTCTCCCAGTCCCCAGTCCCCAATCCCCAGTACCATATAAACGCAAAACTATCTACATCTGGATGTGCAATGATACCTGTGCGTCAAACTTTATCAAAACCTGATATCCAACTTTCTTATTTAGAGTGGAACCAGGGTCAAGAACCTTTACTGCTGTTACATGGTTTAGGCGACCATGCTCTGGTGTGGTCTAGTTTAGGAGATTATTTGGCAGCAGACTACCACATAGTTGCACCAGATATGCGCGGACATGGCCAAAGTAGCAAGCCAGAGATAGATTATAGCTTTGAGAGTGCGATCGCAGACCTTGAAGCACTCATGGATCATCTTGGATGGACTTTTGCTCATATTGTCAGTCACTCGTGGACAGGCAAATTAGCCGCGATTTGGGCACGAGAAAACCCAAAGCGGTTGCGGAGTATAATTCTGGTCGATCCGATTTTCATTTGGAAGATGCCCAGTCTTCTCAGGGTAACTTTTCCAACGTTGTATCGCTTCTTGCCTTTTCTCAAAAGCATGGGTCCCTTTGCCAGCTACGAAGAAGCCGAACAACAAGCACAGCAGTTAAAGCAATATCAAGGATGGACTTCCTTACAGCAACAAGTCTTCCAAGCAGGAATAGAACAAAAACCCGATGGTAGTTGGGGCAGCAAATTTACCATAGCCGCCCGCGACGGGATTTTTGAGGCAGTAATGCAGGTGCCCGGTTTTACAATTCCCCTTGACACCCCTGCCCTATTCATCCAGCCAAAACAAGGACTGAACCGCCAAAATTGGCAAATTCAACCCTACAAAACCCACCTTCAAAACTTACGCATCTGCCAAGTTCCCGGCAATCATTGGCCATTTTTGACACAACCAGAAGCATTTAACCAAACAGTGGCAGCTTTCTTGACAGAACACAGATAGAAAATCTCATGATTATTTAGACGGGATTATCATACGGCAACAGAAGAATTAATAGGAGCAATGTCTAGGGAGATTGGGCATGGGGCATTGATTATTCCCCCATCTCCCTCATCTCCCCCATCTCCCCCATCTCCCTCATTCCCCATTACCCACTCATGAGCCTTTGTATCAATCCCGTTTGCCCTCAACCAAATCACCCGAATAATCATCAAAACCGCTTTTGTCAAAGTTGTGGCTCCCATCTAGAATTGCTAGGGCGTTATCGAGTGACGTGCCTGTTGAGTGATAAAACAGGGTTTAGTAAAGTTTATGAGGCATACGAACAAGATACCCCCAAAATCCTCAAGATACTCAAAGAGGATCTATCAAGCGACGCCAAAGCAGTAGAACTATTTCAGCAAGAAGTAACCGTGTTGGGACAACTCAAGCATCCCGGCATTCCCAAAGAAGATAGTTACTTCCAGTATCAAACCCGAAATGGTTTAGTGTTGCATTGCATAGCAATGGAAAAAATCGATGGCTACAACTTAGAACAATGGCTAAAGCAGCAGAATTGCCCCATATCCCAAGAACAAGCCATAGATTGGTTAAGACAATTGCTAGAAATTTTGGATGTAGTGCATGGTAAACAGTATCTACATCGAGATATTAAGCCATCTAACATCATGATCAGATTCCCCCTTGATAAGGGTTGCAGGAATCTAGTACTAATTGATTTTGGTACCGCCAGTGAAATTACTAAAACCTACCAAGACCAACTAAGCAACAGCGACAAAATGACAGCACTTATGTCATCTGGCTACAGCGCCCCAGAACAAATGAATGGTCAAGCAGTACCGCAATCAGATTTCTTTGCTTTGGGACGCACATTTGTATTTTTGCTCACGGGATACCATCCTTTGGATATGTATGATGTCCAGCATAATTTATTGCATTGGCAAAATCATGCAATCCATATTTCACCCTTACTATTGAATTTAATTGATTGGCTAACAGCATTGGATATAGAAAAACGTCCTGCCAATACTCAGGAAATTTTGCATTCCCTAGAAGAAATTGAAACTCAACTAACAGAAGCTACTTCTATAGATATTAATATACTAAATATTTATCAAATTGAAAATTTACCTCAGCCTGTTAATGACAACTTATTGCCTGTAAATAAACAACCCGAAAAAGTGCCGATGTTGACTTTTTTCGCACTGCTGCTAGTGGCGTTAGGATTGCTTAGTATACTGGCTTTAGCAACACGAAAATCAGATTCTTCTGGAATGTCAAATTACAGACAATATCCAGAAAAAAAAGGTAATATTGATTATTTTGATTATAAAGAAGGTAGAGATAGTCAGGGAAGGATAGCCGAATTTAATATAGCTATTTTATCACTAGAATATAAATGGCTTGCAGGTAGTAATTTTCAAGTTAAATATAATGATGAAATTATTAGTGTTGACCTTTTAAATCTGAATTTACAACAAGAAACTATAGAGAAGGTAATGGAAGATTCCAATGAAATCATCTCCGTTGGCACAGCTTCTTGTAAGGGTGATACAGCAGTTCAAGAACGTGTGGCTTTAGAACGTTCCAAACAAATACAAGTTTTAGCTAAAAAAATATTTATTAATACACCAAACATTAAAAGTTATCGCTTACTGAATTTGGGTCAATTTCAGCGAAGTGATTGTCAGAAAAATCAGAATTTAACTACATATCAGAGAAGTGTAATAATCATTGGTGTTAAAAGAGAATCAGCAGGTGTGATTCTGGATGAGGCGCTACGCAATAGGTTAGAAAAAAAGCCTTTTGCTGATTTTAAATTAGAAGATTATTCTTTGGGGTCGGCACAGAAATTTAAGACGATACCAAGTAATTTATAAAATCTATAACAAAGTACATCAGTGCATAGGTGTAGCCCATCGTATATATCGCCACTTTAGCCATAAACTACAACTATGGTCATCTACATCTCCTATGGCTAAAACAGCAGATATTAGCACCAAGCGATTAATCAGCCTCGCACCCGAAAATTGGGTAAAATGGGTAACACAAATTCCCGATATTGCATCTGGAGAAATTATCAACTCCGAATTCCAGTGGATTAGCCGTGAGAGTGATGTATTAGTCCGCGCCACCAGTCCCCAATATGGCGAATTTATAGTACTTAACGAGTTACAATTACGTTACAAGCTTGAAATGCCCAAACGGATGCGGGCTTATGCAGCACTGGCAGAAGAAAAGTACAATTTGCCCACCTATCCAGTACTGGTTAACATCCTCAAAGAAAGTGATGTTGAAATCCCCACCAGTTATGAATCGCAATTTGCAGGTTTACATGCGCGTCAAGACTACCGCGTTATAAACCTTTGGGAAGTCGATGTGGACATCGCTTTTACTCAACCTGTTCCCTCATTGCTTCCCTTTGTCCCAATTCTCAAGGGAGGTGCAGAAGAATCGACTGTGCAACGGGCATTGCAAATTCTTCGCGCCGATGAACAATTGAGCCAGTTAGAAACCGTCATGGCTTTTTTTGCTACCTTCGTATTAGACAGCGCTATAGTTCAGCAAATCATGAGGTGGGATATGGCAGTGTTACGCGAATCTCCCTGGTATCAGCAAATTTTGAGAGAAGGGGAAGAACGTGGCGAAAAACGTGGGGAAGAACGAGGACGGCGAGAAGGGGAAGAACGAGGACGGCGAGAAGGACGGCAAGAAGAGATACTGTCAGGTATTGAACTCGCTTTGGAGATAAAATTTGGCGTTGAGGGATTGCAACTGATGCCAGAAATCTCTCAAATTTCAGATTTAGATAGATTAAAAGCAATTCAGCAGGGAATTAAGAGCGTGAATACTCTAGATGAACTACGGCAATTAATTTGAAGTGATGAAACTTCCTTGAGTTTGGCAAATTATGAGGTGATATATGTCAGTGTTCGAGAAATCTTTCTTTTATCAAGAAAGTTTCAAAAAAGGTTATGAAAAAGGTTGGCGAGAAGGTTTTCTGCCTGAACTTGAATGTGCTTTAGAGAGAAAATTTGGCTGCGAAGGATTAAAACTGATGTCAGAAATCTCTCAAATTTCAGATTTAGAACAATTAAAGGCAATTTACCGAGGCGTATTAAAGATGAATAATTTACATGAAGTGGATGAACTCATCCGCAACATTCAAATTACCTAAATTTAGCTAAACTCTGGAGCGGTAAACTTCCTAATTATGAATTATCAATTATAAATTGTTCATGCTCCCATCCCAGAATACCGCTTCAAACCTGCACGCCAAAGCAAGCGATTCACACCCAAAAATACTAATATCCATCCCACCATTGACCAAAATCCCTGACCTAAATTTACGGGTAGCCCTACCAAAAGACTTGCGGGAAAATCAATCAAATAAGGAAAAGGCGTAAACATAACTATTTTCCGCACAGGTTCTGGAAAAACCTCTAAAGGTGCTATCAAACCAGATAAAAATAGATAGAATAACAACCAGAAGTTTTCTAAAGCGCTAGCCCTTTCTGTCCAAAAGGCGAACATAGCAAAGGTGTACTGAATCAAAAACCGCAAAGCAAAAGCTAGCCCCGCTGCCAATGTAAAGAGCAAAAATCTATCCAAACTTGGTATCCAAAAAGCCTGGGGATAGAGAATAAAAAATAATCCCACTAATAAAAAAGCAAAAGTTAAACGAGCAAATCTTTCAGAAATATGCCCCGCAACATGATGCCATACTGGGTCGAGCGGTTGTAGCAACTTGGGCGAAAGCGTGCCTTCCACAACTTCTTTTTCAAAGTCCCAAATTACCCAAGCAACTGTGAGTTGTCTGACAATAAAAACTGTGATGAAGTAACGGGCAAAATCCACGGGTGATAGCCCAAACTGTCCTCCTTGTGCGGCTTGTATCCAGACACCCATGAGGATAATCGGCAAAGACCCAGCTAAAACCCATAAGATTAGTTCTGCCCGATACTCAACCATATAGGCGTAGTATACTGACAGCAAAGTTAAGGCTTTTCTGATTATCCGCTTCATTTATTCACTTCCCGCTACAAAAATTACCCACTGACTCAGAATTCCCCACTCTTGCTCTTGTACAGACGCGATTAATTGCGTCTCTAATCCACAACGCCTGCCTGAAAAACTCTTCCAATTACTTCTTCCACAGGTGGTTCGGTAACTGTTAAATCAATTACCTCCAAATCCGCTAAAATCTGAGATACGGTGCGGGTGAGCGCCTCTCGTGATACCATAAAACGCACTGCTCGCCCTTCTAAGAGTTTCACGTCACCATAGGTCATAAGTTTTTCTATTGGTAGAGGTTGGGCTAACTCTATATACACTTCTCGGTAAGGAGCAAAACGTTCTAGCAATCCGTCTAAGCTACCGTCATACATCAGTCTTCCCTGGTGAATCAACAGCACCCGTTGACACAAAGCTGTAATGTCAGCCATGTAATGACTGGTTAACAGCACTGTAGCTTGATAACGCTGATTGTATTCGCGTAAGAACTCGCGTACCGCAGCTTGAGCATTTACATCTAATCCCAGCGTCGGTTCATCTAGGAACAATACGTGGGGATGATGCAAAAGTGCTGCCAACAATTCTGCCTTCATCCGCTCACCCAAGGATAGCTTCCGCACTGGTTGAGTAAGTTTACCTTCTAGGGAAAGCATCTCTGTTAATTCTCCTACCCGTCGCTGGAACTCTCTATCAGAGATGTTGTATACAGCGGCATTAATTTTCAAAGAATCAAGTGCTGGTAAATCCCAAATTAACTGCTGTTTTTGCCCCATTACCAAGGTAATTTTTTGCAAAAATGCTTCTTTACGCTGAAATGGAACTTGTCCAGCGACTCTGACTGTACCGCTGGAGGGGTGAATCAGCCCCGTAAGCATTTTGAGTGTGGTGGTTTTACCAGCACCATTTGGGCCTAAAAACCCCACTATTTCACCAGGGGCAATTTCAAAGGAAACATCCTGAACTGCTTGAATTGAGCGGTAGGTGCGGCGAAAAAAGTGGGTGATTGTACCTTTAATACCCGGACTTTTAACTGCTACTGGATAAGATTTACTCAGATTTTCAGCGATGATAATTGACATATTTTTTATATTAGAACCACAGATGTACACACAGAGAAGTCTGAGTGGCGGCTTCCGCGACTCAGAACTTCGATGGTAAGGACTGGGGACTGGGAAAACATTCTAAAATTTGGGAGGGGTTAAAGCCCCGAACATCATTTTTCGTTTGATAACCCAATCCCCAATCCCCAATCCCCAATCCCTAATCCCCAGTCCCCAGTCCCTTTTACTTTTAGATTTTAGATTTTTCCTTCAATTCAAAGTCCAAAATTTAAAATGGTTTTACCGTAAACGTCCCGATCGCAATGTACTGATAATTAACCACAAACCCAATAAACTGGCGACTGCAAACAGGATGGTGCTTAAAAAAGATAGCTGAGTTGTCTGCGCTCTGGTAGAAATTATTGCCGCACCCATAATCAGCGAACCCACTAAAATACTAAAAGAAAGTCGGTTAGCGGCATCATCCATAGTGCGCCGCACACCATCTAACCCCCGCAGCGATAGATTCCACTGTAAGGTTTCTGAGGTAACTCGGTCTAATAACAGTTCTATTTGACGGGGAGATTGAAGAGAGAGACTTTTAATATCCAAGGCTGTTCTGAGGAGCGATCGCACTGGATTATCCCCTATTAACTGGCGTCGAAACAAGTCTGTAATTAATGGTTTGACTTCATCAAAAAAATTCAGATCCGGGTTGAATGTCCGCGCTACACCCTCTAAATTCGCTATGGTTTTGGCATACAAACCCATATTACTAGGCAACCTAATTTTATTGTTGCGGGCAACTTGTAAAACTTCATAAATGATCTTACTGAAGTTTATTTGCGTGAGGCTGACGTTGTGATATTTTCGCAACATGCGATCGTAATCATTTTCTAACCGCGACAAAATTACTGGTTGAGCAGAATCTGATAGCTGCAAAGTTAATTGAGCGCACCTTTGAGCATCTAAATCAACGATCGCTAACAACATCTCTGTTAATATCTGCTGTGTACGGGGATCAAGTCTTCCCACCATGCCACAGTCTAACAGGGCAACACGCCCATCTTTGAGATAAAACAAGTTCCCTGGATGGGGATCAGCGTGAAAAAAGCCATCAATATATAGTTGCTGAAAAAATACCCGAAATAACAAAGTAGTTATTTCTTTACGCTCTACAGCAGGATCTTTACCATTATTGTTGTTGTTCAAATCCGCCGACAAGAAGGGTACCCCATCCAGCCATTCCATCACCAGTAATTTTTCTGTGGTCAATTCCCAGTTAATTTCCGCAACCACTATTTGCGTGGGATCAAACCAACGACTTTTAGATAAGTTGCGCCGTAGTTGGTCTGTAAAACCCGCTTCCCGCGTAAAATCCAACTCGGCTTCTAGCGCTTTGGTAAATTCTTCAGCGATGGATTTGATTTCATAGGTTTGCCCAAACTCAGTCCGCGCCACTAAATCAGCAATACCTTGAATTAAAGCAATATCTTGGGCAATAGTAATATCAATTCCCGGACGTTGCACTTTCAGAGCGACTTCTCGACCGTCTGCTAATGTCGCGCGATGTGTCTGGGCAATTGATCCCGCCGCTACGGGGATCGGGTTAACTGTACTGAAGGTTTCTGCTAGTGGACGTTTTAATTCTTTACGGAGGATTATTTCGATCTCTGGCCAGGGAACTGGCGGTACTTCGTCTTGTAGGGTTGATAGTTCCTCAATGTAGGCTGCACTTAGTAAATCTGGACGGGTAGAAAGTAGCTGGCCAAGTTTGACGTAAACTGGACCCAAGTCTACCAGAATATTTTTTAAAACCGCAGGTGTCGGTAGCTGTGGTTCATCAGCTTTGCCACCAGTGAGTAACCTTCGCATATAGTCCCAGCCATTGCGAAGGAATACTTCCAGGATTTCTCGTTGACGGGGAACAGTTTGGGTGAGGAACATTTTTGTAAAGAACTGCAAAGATGCAGAGGAGTTAAAGAGGTAAACAGCAGGGGATGACAATACAACGGAAGTCGGCTCTAGCTTTGGTACTTGTTAAAGTTTTGCTAGCTGCGGCACAGTCTTTGAATCTTTTTATGGATGATTGTACGGCTTCGTGGAGCTTCTGTTCACTCAGCATCCGTTTGACGTAATTAGAGCAGGAATCCCCACCATGTAATAAGCGATGGGAACAACTAAATCCTTTGGACGGAGAAATATATTTTTGATAGGCAGTAATAGAATCAATGGCCATTGTTTTGGCGAGAGGCTCAAAGCTAATAATGTCCATAACTGTCAGATAAAATAACAGACAGTCAAGTTATAATAGGAAAATAGACTTTTTCGCCTCTGCCAAGGGTTTTAATTTTTACAGCAGGTCGCTAAATCGGGAATCGCTTTGAAGAATTTTGAGGATCTGCTTAATTTCCTGGGTACGTTCTTTTTTAACAACGAGAGTGACATTGCGATCGCGCACAATCACCACATCCTCTAAACCAATTGTAACAACTACATCTTCTGGATTTGAGGCGTAAATAATCGCCCCCTGCGTGTCCAACCCTACATGAGTAGCGAGTTCCACATTGGGATTCTCCTCTTTCTTCAGTAAGCGTTCGATCGCGTTCCAATCTCCTAAATCATCCCAACCAAAATCAACTGGCAAAACGTATGCTAGAGTTGTCTTTTCCATTAGCGCATAGTCTATACTCTTCTTAGGCAACTGGGGATAGATATCAGGACCATGTTGTTCTAAAGGTTCGATAATTTCTGGAGCATGGGTATGTAGTTCCTTGAGAACAACCCCTGCCCGAAAAACGAACATTCCACTATTCCAGCTAAAGCGTCCCGTAGATAAAAAAGTCTCTGCCGTTTCACGGTCGGGCTTTTCAGTAAAGCGGTTCACGTGATAAGCTGGCAACTCATTAAAGCTACCTATTTTTTCACCTTGTTCAATGTAGCCGTAACCGGTTGATGGAAAAGTAGGCTTGATCCCCAGTGTAACAATCGCTGCTGTACTTGCTGCCAGTTGCGTAGCCGCGCTTAATGTGTGTGCAAACGCTTTTTCGTCAGCAATCCAGTGGTCAGCAGGGAAAAAGCCAATCACAGCGTCTTCTCCATAGCGCTGTTTGATTTCTAAACTTGTCCAAGCAACGGCTGCGGCAGTGTCTCTTCCTTCGGACTCGATCAGTAAGTTTTCAACTGGTAAATCAGGTAATTGTTGTCTTACCCCTTCAGCTATCTGACTAGAAGTTATAACCCACAGGGAATCCCAACTTCCTCCGAGTGCTAACAAGCGATCGGCGGTTGCTTGTAATAAACTTTTAGAGCTACCATCTAGACTTAAAAATTGCTTGGGTCTGTCTTTGCGACTCAGGGGCCAAAAACGTTCACCTTTACCACCAGCAAGGATTACGGGGAACAATAAAGTATTCATGTTGTCATACACGCCTACCGAAGAACATTACAAGTTTACAGTGAGCTTTTCCACTGGCAATATTTGTAGCTTGGATTAACATACTTTTAGGGAGTGGTTGAGTGGGGAGATAATTGTGATAAAACAAGTCGAATGGTCGGAAAATCCGGTTACATCTCAACAAGTAGTAGAGTTTGAAAGTGAAGTGCGATCGCAGCAACTTCAACGAACGGAAAATCAAGTAACACCTGTACCAGTAGCCGACTCAGAGGAGGAGGAGGTCGAACTAAACCTACCAGCGAATCCGAACCGTAGCGTCGTCGAATCTGTGGGTGCAATTCCCAATCAGCTTTACGAGAGACTGGGCTTAACCATGCCTCGATGGCTGTTATGGATTATGACGGTTGTTATCGGTGTCATCTTATCTGGGCTACTGGTATCAACTTTAGCGCTGTGGACTCCTCTGTGGAGCAACCTAGATCGAACAGATGAAGATTTAGGAACTGCTGGTAAAGACGAGATAAAAATCCCACTACCAGGCGAGTTATGGGGAAAACTCTCCCAGTACCAGCTTTCCCGACCGATGAATATTTTGATTATGGGGATTGAACCAGTCAGCGGTACGGTTGATGGCTCTCCAGAAAGCTTTGCTGGAAAAAGCGACTCCATGCTGCTGGTACGTCTTAACCCTAGTGAAAAATCTGTACGGGTGCTTTCCATTCCCAGAGATACGATGATTGCTATCCCCGAAAAGGGAGAAAAGGGATTAACTAAGGTATCTGATGCCAATGCCCAAGGCGGCCCAGTCTTGGCAGCACGGGTAGTTAGTCGTACCTTAAACAACGCCCCAATTCATCGCTACATCCGTATTTCTACCAGTGGCTTACGGCAGTTAGTCGATCAGTTAGGCGGAGTAGAAGTCTTTGTTCCGCAATCAATGGAATATAAAGACTCCAGCAGTCGTCTGTCGATTAATTTAGTTAGTGGCTGGCAAACCCTCAACGGCGAACAAGCAGAACAGTTCGCCCGATTCCGCGAACCAGGTTTGGGAGATTTGCCAAGAGTGCAGCGTCAGCAAGCACTAACAGCAGCATTGCTACAACGCCTTAATAGTCCCACCATTTTACCCAGGTTGCCTCAATTAACTCGCTTGATGCGAAAATACTTTGATACCAACCTGAAGATGGAAGAAATGATGGCGTTGGTGAACTTCGGTCTCAACCTAGATCGGGATAACTTCCAAATGACCGTGTTGCCTGGTACTTTTAGCCGTTTTAGCAAAGACCCTGATAGCTATTGGCTAAATATGACTGGACAACAGAGCCTGTTGAATGATTATGTTGGGGTAAATGTACCTGGTCTGAAGCCAGATATGCGTCAGGTTCCTAACCTCAAAATTGCTATTCAAAATGCTTCCAATCAACCTCAGCTAACTGAAAAAGTTATTGCTTATCTGAAACAGAAAGGCTTTACTAATATTTACAAAGTGCCTGATTGGCCAGATACCCAACGTCAAACTCAGATTGTTGTCCAAAAAGGCAACCGGCGAGTTGGAGTTGATTTGCAAAAAGTCTTAGGCTTAGGTCAAATAGAAGTGTCTGCGATCGGTGATTTAGAATCTGATCTCACAATTCGGATTGGTAAAGATTGGAAATAGCCAAGAGTCATTAGTCATTAGTCATTAGTCATTGGTTAAATGACAAAGGACTAATGACCAAGGACTACTGACAAATAATAAAGTTATGAAAAAGATTTTACTGCGCTTTTTTGGTTTGATAGCGATTTTGATACTAGCCTTTTTGTGGATAATACTTAATCCCAAACCGGCTTTTGCTCAAATCAACACAATTAACTACAACAATATAAATTTAGAAAATCGTGACTTCTCTCATGCTGATTTAGCAGGTGTGACTTTTGTAGCAGCAGAAATGCGGGGTACGAATTTCCAAGGAGCGAATTTAACCAATGCAATTCTGACTAAAGGCGTTTTGTTAAAGGCAAATCTCGAAAGTGCGAACTTGAACGGCGCTTTAGTTGATCGCGTCACTATGGATGGTGCTAACCTGAAAAATGCCATTTTTACAGAAGCAACTTTGACCCGCAGCCGCTTTTACGATGCCGAAATTACAGGTGCTGATTTTACAGACGCTCTGATTGACCGTTATCAAGTATCGCTGCTGTGTGAAAGAGCCGATGGCGTCAATCCAGTTACGGGTGTCTCAACGCGAGATAGTTTGGGTTGTAAGTAAAGAATCTCGGCGTTGAGCATAAAATGCTTATCCTCGTTTCCTTATTTAAGATTGACTGAAAATTGTCAAAAATCAGTCGCCTCTAATTACCACTGGGAATTTCAATTAAAAATTCTGTTCCTTCTCCTGGTTTAGAAGAACATTTAATCTGACCATGATGTTTTTCCACTATTATCTGATAGCTAATAGACAATCCTAACCCTGTACCTTTACCTGGTGCTTTGGTGGTGAAGAAGGGATCAAACATGTGCGATCGCACCTCTTCTGGAATCCCAAGACCATTATCAGCTATTCTAATTACAATCTGGTTATGAACAGCTTGCGTACTAATCCAGATAGTTAAAGGTATTTTTGGACACGTTTGCAATAATTTCAAATACCTTTGCTGTATAGTGTTAAACTTTTCCTCTAATGCATCAATACTGTTACTCAAAAGATTCATAAATACTTGATTTAATTGCGCGGGATAGCATTCCAGCAAAGGGAAATCATCGTATTGTTTAACAATCTCAATAGCTGGGCGTTCAATATTATTTTTGAGGCGATGCCCTAAGATTAACAAAGTACTATCCAAGCCTTCATGAATATCTACTGGCTTTAATTCAGCCTCATCTGTACGAGAAAAGTTACGCAGCGATAGCACAATCTCACAAATCCGCTCTGTTCCTACTTGCATTGATTCAAGGGTTTTGGGTAAATCTTCGATGAGAAAATCTAAATCAGTCTTGTCAATTTGTTCTTGGATAGTTGGTGACAATGAGGAATTTTGTTGGTAAAGTTTCACTACCTTTAGCAGTTCTTGAGTATATTCATTTAAATGAATAAGATTGCCAAAAATAAAACTGATAGGATTGTTGATTTCATGGGCAACTCCAGCCAGTAGTTGTCCTAATCCTGCCATTTTTTCACCCTGAATTAATCTAGTCTGAGTTTGTTTTAATTCTTGCAAAGTTTGAGTAAGCTCTAAGGTTTGACGTTTAGTTTGTTCTAATAATTCCGCTTGCTGAATTGCTATTCCCAATTGCACCCCGACTTGAGCCAATAAATTAATTTCTTCCTCTTTCCAATAACGCGGTTGCGAATTTTGATAAGCAACTAATAATCCCCATAATTTCTCACCTTCCCGAATCGGAACAAAGGTTTCGTTACGCGGAAGTTCGTTATCGTCGTCTGTATCCTCAAAAGTTTCTATAACTATTGGTTGGGTTTGTACAACAGGTTTCCAACCATCTTTAAAAGAATCTGCCACAAATTTACCACTCCAATCAGGGTTGAAGCGGTAAATTGCAACTCGCTCGACTTCGAGCAACTCTCGCACAGCTTGAGTAGTGGTTCTAAAAATAGTTTTAATATCGAGTGACTGGCGAATTTTATCAATAGTTGCAGCCAGCAATTCTTGTCGTTCCATTGCTTTCTCACGTTCAGTGGCTTCTGCTAACTGGACAACCTGCATTTGTACTTGCTTTAAATAAGAATCCTGTTTTAATGCGACTCCCAATTGCTCGGCTATTTGACTGGCAAATTCAATTTCAGAGGGTTGCCAGTAACGAGGAGCGGTGCATTGGTGAATACATAGCAATCCCCAAAGTTCGCCTTTTTTCAATAGAGGTGCGACCATATTTGCCCGCACTTGAAATTTTGCTAGGATTTGAACGTAGCAACCTGGAAACTTTCCTTGATAAATGTCAGCGATCGCATTTACTCGACCTTGAGCATAAAGAGGTGCAAAGTTTTCACCGAAGCAATAATCATAAACTTTTTCTGCTATTACCGAGTTACATTCAGGTACAACATCCTCAGAAATAAATTCTCCTTCCCAATCTTTTTGAGGGTCAAAACGAAAGACTGCAACTCGGTCTGCTTGCAGCATTCGCCGGGACTCAGTGACAGTAGTCTGGAAGATTGTCTCTAAATCTAGGGACTCCCGAATTCGAGTAATCACGCTAGTTAATGTCTTTTGTTGCTCTGCTTGGTACTGAGCGTATGCCAGCAACTTATGGTGTCGCACTGCCACACCAATTTGTGTGCCGATTTTGGTCAGTGATTCGACTTCATAAGATTGCCACTGTCTGGGCGAGGCATTTTGGTAGGCAGCGATGATTCCCCAAAGTTGATCTCCTTGGAGAATAGGCGCAGTTGCAAAGGCTTTTGCTTGGAATTGCTCCAACAGCGTTATATGGCAGTCTGTTAATCCAGCTTGATAAATGTCATTAACTGTAAACGTCTGGTTGTTAACATAACGTCCGCCTTGCGTCTGTTGTAAATAAGTATCAGCGATCGCAGGCTCAATGCCAACTAAGGGAATCCAGTCTTCCTCAAATGATTCCGCAACAAAGTGACCACTCCAATCTGGATTGAAGCAAAAGATGGCAACTCGGTCAGCTTGCAGCAGCTTGCGTATTTCTTGAGTTGTGGTTTTAAAGATGGTTTCTATATCAAGGGGTGAGCGAATTTCATCGACAATCTGAGCGATTACTTGGTCGCGTTGAGCCGCTTGAGCCAATTGTGCGGCTTGCAATTTGACTTCATGGAGATGCTTTGCTTGTTGAATCGCAACGGCAAGATGGTCAGCAATTTGACGAATAAACTCAATTTCCGATTCTTTCCAGTCACGAGTCTCACTGCACTGATGAATGCAAAGCAATCCCCACAGTTCCTTCTGGCGGGATAGAGGGACAACGAGGTTGGCTTGTACCTGAAATTTACTCAAAATTGCCACATGGCAATCACTCAGCCCTGCGTTGTAAATATCTGCTACTGCTTGCACTCTACCTTGTTGATAACTGGCAGCAAATTGTTCTCCAAAGCAGTGGTCGTAAACTTTTACTGCCATTGCTGAGTCCCAGCCAACTGCAACATCCTCAGAAACAAATTCTCCCTCCCAGTTTTGTTCACGGTCGAACTGGAAGACTGCTACTCGATCAGCATTTAGCAACTGACGCACTTGTGTAACGGTCGTTTGAAAAATTGTTTCTAAGTCAAGAGACTCCCGAATTCGGACAATTACACTTGCCAAAGCCTTTTGTTGCTCTAGTTGCTCTTGAAGTTGAGCGCTTGACAAGAGAAGTTGATTTTCCGTGAAATTTGAATTGGGTTCCATTGCTCTGGGTTATGTCGTTTTTATACAAGGGTTCCTAATACCAAACTTCATGGTGTCAAAAATATGACAAACTGCAAATTTTTACAGTGTTTAACTATTTTCCAGAAGATGGTTATCAGAGAAGGCAGGAGGCAGAAGTATTACCCAGTTTAAAAAGAAGATACTGGTACGAGACGTGCAGCACGTTTGCGGCAGCGTCTCGCAGAGAAGTGCGATATAAATCTAAAGCTTCCACAGCTTAAGTCCCACGTTTTTAAGAGTGGGTTACTCTTGCCTCCTGATTGTTATAGTTCCCCTTTCTTGATCTATCCTCGTAATGAGTTAAAAAATAATTTTGGCTTGTACACAACAAGGAGATGACTAAGTTAGTATTGCCAGGACAAATCAGAAAAGCGATCTTACCCTTTTTGAATCGTTAACTAACTAACTTGCAATTCGCTGTATCATAACAATCTCAGGAATTTAATTTTGGGCGTAGGCGTAGCCCAACCTAGCCCTCATTTCTCACAAGCTTCAGGCGTTTGATAGAGCAGAGGGGCGGAGGGGCGGAGGGGCAGAGGGGCAGAGGGGAAAGAACTTAGTATTTGAACTCTCCCCCGCTCCCCCGCTCCCCTGCTCCCCTGCTCCCCCGCTCCCCTGCTCCCCTTGCTCCCCTGCTCCCCTGCTCCCCTGCACAAGCGCAGGCTTTGAGAGGTGTGGTGAGAAATCCGGGCTAGGCATCGCTTTGCCAATGCAAAGAGCGAAGGCATTTAAAATTACTAATTTGTCAAAATTTACCTGACAGACTACGGGATTTCAGGTTAAATGTTTAAAAGTATGCACTCTGCAAGAGTTGTCGGGTATTATTCGTGACACAACAAGACCAAAATCCCTCTCGTTCTTTCGCTGGAATTGCTGGCATTGTTGCCGCAGCCACATTAATTAGTAAAATTTTCGGTTTAGTGCGGCAGCAAGCGATCGCTGCGGCTTTTGGTGTTGGTGCTGCTGCCACTGCCTATAGTTATGCCTATGTTATCCCTGGCTTTCTATTAATATTACTCGGTGGCGTAAATGGGCCGTTACACAGTGCAATTGTCAGTGTTTTAGCGAAGCGTCGACGAGAAGAAGCGGCTCCCCTTGTGGAAACCGTGACAACGTTGGTAGCTGGATTGCTGTTGGTGGTAACAGTCGCTCAGATTTTCTTTGCGGATACGATCATTGATTTAGTTGGTCATGGTTTGGAGGCGACAACCAGAGCGATCGCCATTCAACAACTCCGCATTATGGCACCGATGGCTTTATTTGCCGGTTTAATTGGTATTGGCTTCGGTACTCTTAATGCAGCTAATCAATATTGGTTGCTCTCCATCAGCCCTCTGTTATCCAGCATTACCGTTATTATCGGCATTGCTTTCATGACCATGCAAGTGGGCAAGGATATTATCAAGCCAGAATACGCTTTAATCGGTGGTATGGTCTTAGCCTGGGGAACCTTGGCAGGAGCAATTCTCCAATGGCTGGTGCAGCTAATTGTTCAATGGCGGTTAGGATTAGGTACGTTACGCCTGCGGTTTGATTTTAAATCCCCAGGTGTTCAAGAAGTGATTAGAATCATGACTCCGGCAACAATTTCTTCCGGGATGATGCCAATTAACTTTGCTACTGTGCTTTACTTTGCAAGTCCCATCCCTGGTGCTGCTGCTGGCTTTAACTATGCCAATTTGCTAGTGCAAACTCCTTTAGGGATTATTTCTAATATCATTTTGCTGCCTCTGTTACCAATATTCGCCAAACTTGCCGAACCAGAAAATTGGGACGATCTGAAAATACGGATTCGTCAGGGACTCCTACTTAGTGCTGTCACCATGCTACCTCTAGGAGCATTGATGGTAGTCCTATCTGTACCCATTGTCCAGGTAATATATGAGCGGGGTGCTTTCAAGCAAGATGCTACGCAGCTAGTTTCCGAGTTGCTAATTGTTTACGGTATTGGGATGTTTGCTTATTTGGGGCGTGATGTCTTGGTGCGGGTATTTTATGCCTTGGGTGATGGGCAGACACCTTTTCGCATCAGTACCTTTAACATCTTTCTCAATGCTGCGCTCGATTGGATTTTAGTTGGGCCTTTTGGTGCTCCCGGTTTGGTGTTAGCAACAGTAGGTGTAAATTGCAGTTCCCTGTTGATGCTGTTATGGTTGCTCGATCGCAAACTAAATGGTTTACCTTGGCGTGAGTGGAGTGTGCCAATTTTGGGTTTGACTGCTGGTAGTGTGGTAGCTGGGGTGGCAAGCTATGGAACTTTAGTTGGAACGCAACAGTTGTTAGGTAAAACGGGTTTAGTAGTTCTGCTGTTGCAGTTATGTATCTCTGGCTTCGTGGGAATTGCGGTGTTTGCTGCGATCGCTTCATGGATGAAAATACCAGAGGTGAATATTTTCACATCTCGTCTACGTCAACGCTTTTTAAAAAAATAACTTTGAATTTCTCAGTGGGTACACCCAAGTAGGTGAGAAATAATTCAGCCAATCGGGTGAGCCAGGTGTGCGAGGTTACATTTTGTAAAAAAAGAGATTCTAGTACTAGAGAACATTGACTTTAACTAACTCTGGTGAGAAGAATCCTATGAAACTTACAAAATTAGCTGCCTCTGCACTTGCTGTTGCCTCCATTGTCCTTTCAGCCGGCATTGCATCCGCTCAAACAGCTGGTACTAACGGTACTAATGCTAACTACATCGGTGCTGGTGTTGCGGCTGGTGCAACCAGTGGCGGACAAGGAAACGATGAAGCACAACTTGGTGGCAATATCCAAGGACGTTACGCCATGCCCAATGCGCCTGTTTCACTACGGGGTTCTGTGCTGTATGGTGGTGATGCTGCTGCAATTATGCCCATAGTGACTTACGACGCGCCCATCGCCAGAAACACTAACGTTTACTTCGGTGGTGGTTATTCTTTTGTAACTGACGAAGGTCAAAGAACCCCATTGGGCAATCAGAATGCACCTGTAGTCACCCTTGGTATTGAATCAGAAGTTAGCAACAATGTCATAGCCTATGGCGATACTAAATGGGGCATTGACGCCTACAGAAATAGTGATGCTGATGCCGTCAGCTTCCAAGCCGGATTAGGCTATCGCTTCTAGTGATTACGAGCTAGAAAATAGCTGATTCGGAAACGAAAGCAATGATGTTTGCCAGCCGTAATAGTAATTCATTCTTTCATGCCTGAGTTTTTATACTCAGGCATGAATCATTTTTATTGATGATTTTGATAAAAAATTATATTGGCTATTCTCAATAGTTTTTCTTACAGTGAAATTACCAATTTTGAATATGTGTAAAAGATATTACTCATGGAAAAGATTAATCCCATTTCAGAAATACTTGGTGAAACAACTGACGTAGAATCTTGGCTGATTCGAGCGGGGCTAAGATTTTCAGACTTAGGTGACGATGCCGCCAGCAGAGCAATCCGCAAGCAATGGCGAGAGTACCAAGCCGCAGTTCAAAGATGCTGTGTAACCCTACACCAACCACCTTCACGTGTTCAACTAGGCGGCGACTATGCGAACCTGAGAATACCTGGTGGCACATCATCAACTAATTGTGAGATCGATCACCTGTCGAGTCGTCCCCAGTCCCTAGACTAATTATCCTGTTGCACGCCGCCCACTACTGGCTTAACTTCCGAAAATGGATCAGTGCCGCCACCCCAGTTAAAATCACTAATTCGGAAGCTGATGCCGCCTAACTCCAACACCGGATTGTAACGTAAGGTGATGCCATAGGTGCGACGGCTATATTCCAAAATGTAATCGGTGCTACTTTCTCTACCAGTATCCAAGTTCACAGATGTTTGAAAGCCTAAGCGAAAAGGGCCGTAGATTTGCTGTGATATTCCAGCGGTCAACACTTTGTTATCAACGGAGCGGTCAAACAAAAAGGGTGATAATCCGCTATTTAAGCCTTGAGAGAAACTGACATTAAAGGCGGTATAGTCGAAAAAAGGTCGAGAAAAATGACCAATTTGTCCTTGTAATCCAATTGTACCAGTTAGAGTGCTTTGGTTATCACCATTGGTATAAGAACTGGTAGTGCCTGTAAGGCTAGCGATCGCTAGCAAGTAAGGAACTACAGGGGTAGCTGTGTATCGTAATCCCTCAGTGGCAGTGGGTGGTAATGGTTTTCCCTGCCACAGTAACAACCCTCTACTCAGGGTAGCACTACCTTGTACACGACCAAGTGAAATGCGATTGTTTTCCCGTACTGGTTCTAGCAAGTCTAGGCGATCGGTGTTGGCATCAATATACTGGGCACTTGCCTGGTAGTTGAGGTTAATGCCACTTTTTCCTAAAGGAATCACAGGAGAGCTAATAATGCCGCCAAAACTGCTCTGGACAGTTTGAAAACCCAGAGTACCGTTGTAGAGGCGATCGCGGTAGTTATATTGCACATTCAATGTGTGGGGAAGAGAAGTGCCTAATGTTTGGCTCAGTCCTAAATTCACTCGCAAATTTTCTTCCACGTCATTCAAGTTAAAACTAGTTAACTCCCCAGTTCCCTGAATTATCGTCCGTGGACTCAAAACAGAATTTATCTTGGTCTTCACACCAAACAGTGCGCCTAAATCACCCGTGCCTTCTTGCACAGCTCTCTGTAATAAGAACTGGGGCGTGATCGTCCAACGTGTCTGCTCTGTATCGATTATTGGAAAGCCACGCTCAATATACAAACCTCCCCGATCTTCTCCATCGTAGCCGGGGGAGACTATTGCAGGTGAAACGTCCCGCTCTCGGCGGTCAATAGTACGCTCATTCAGGGGAATTGGTAAGGAGACTGTTTGATCCAATACCAAACGCTGCCCCTGTGTCCTGATCCGGTCTACCAAGGGTGATTCTCGCGTCAAAGTTACTGTATTTGCGCGTAATTCTAATTCAGGAGGCGAAAAAGGATCGTTGGTGATGCGGACATCCCTTGCTTGCCAGCCTTGTGGATAAAAGTCAATTTGTTCAGCTTCAAATCTGAGCCGATTGACTGCACCCCCAGCTTTCGGTGGCGGGATGTTGCTAGCGTCTGACTGACCACCAATTGTCACATCAATTCCTCCAGGGCTACTGACACCGGAAAGGGGTTGATTGGCTCTAATGCGATCGCTCGGCGGACGTTTTGAAACTCCACCAGCACTTATAGCTGTGGGTGAAAAAGCAAAATCTGTTTGTGCTGAGGGTACATAAATTTCTCCTCTACCATTTTCCAGTTCCCCACTATCTTGAACAAAGTTATAGGTAAAGCGTTGTCCGCGCAGTATTTGATCGCCCCGTGTTAACGTTACATTGCCTTCTCCCGCAGCAATCAAGTTGTCCAAATTAACTTGCAGGCGATCGGCATCTACCACTGCCCCATCAAATCGCACAATTACATTACCTACAGCTGTAATAATTCGCCGTTGCTCGTCATACTCTTGGCGATCTGAAGTGACTTCCACAATTCTCGGCCCGGTTGGCGGCGTGGTAGCTGGTGCAGTTGTACCAGATGGTTGACCTTGTGGCTGATTAGTGGTGTCGCCCTCTGGTGTCGGCGTTGGTGCTTGGCTTTGTTGCTGGACTTGCGACTTGAATTCTACAGTGATGGGCACTGAGAGTTGGTTTGTCGGGTTACGAGACGTGAATTTTATAAAATTTTGTACTGATTGAGAACTCGGTGCAAGATCAGCAGCGGATACAGAGATATTGTCTCTAACAGGAGACTGTTGTGCAGTAATATCAGTTTGCTGTTTTTGTGGCGTTAACTTCTCAGCTAAAATTTCCGCCTTGGACTCGACTAACTTGTTGTTTGTGGGAATTGGAGGAATTTGAAGAGGACGCGGAGATTGGGCAACAACAGGAATAAAGCTACCAGAGTCCAAAAAGGTTTGTTTTTTTCCACTAGAGTTGGAAATTGGCGTACACGCAAAGCGGCTTGTCGTTAGACATCGCTCACCGAGTTTTTCTGAAGGTTCACCTTTTGCGTCTAGATGGGAAGCCTCCGCTCCAACTTTTTTTGGCAAGTCAGTGGCTTCTCTTTCTATTTGCCGTTTACGCAGCGCCGACCTTAGAATTTCCGAGTGCCGAACGCCGACGCTCGAACCTATCTTTGTGTCTTCTTTCTCTTGGCGATTAGAGGTTTTAACCTCCTGCGTGGAATAACCAACGACGAGTGACTGCCTCAAAAGTGCGGCGGTTCCAGAATCGGTTAGTGGGGAAGTTTCTGGTGGTAAGGTTTCTGGTGAATGAGGTAAAGAGGGAGTTTGAGCAACTACCAAGTCATCCTGAGTTGAGTTGATCGGAGTTGGCAATTGCGGATCACTTTTGGTGTTATCCGCAATTGCCAACTGAGCCAAAAGCTTGGACTGCTTGGATTTGTCTGTCTTTTCGTGTATTCCAGTATCTACACCTGAAAGAAACTTTGTATGACTAGCAGATGAGGTGGGATTTACAGGTTGTAAAGATTCGACGATAGGAGGCGGATCGGGTGGCAGAACTGGATGAAGCATATTTGAGCAAAATCGGGCTAACAAACAGCCAAATGACGAAGGAAAGGTTTAAACATACATTTTGCCTTCCGACTGTCGCCTTCTGCTACCTACAGCAAGCTACCTGGAGGGAGAAACTTACTAGGCGTAAGTTAGTAAGTTTCCGTGGCGTTTAGTATTTTCCGCCTTCCAAAGTCGCGGATGATTTATCGCCCTTTTACTCTAAGTCCCGACGGCCGGGGTTACGAGCGGGATCGTTCGACAAAAATCCGAAGATGAAGATAGTTACGAAGAAGGCAACAACAATATAAACAGCGATTTTTAAAGTCAGCATAGAAATATCTCCAACGGGTAAAACAAAGAAAGCTTTTCTTTCAGTATCTGCCATGCAGAAAAGATAGCTACTTTATATTACCCAAATCTCGTCCCTTTTTTAGAAGACTCTGGGGACGGGGGACTGGGAATTGGAGACTGGTAGTGTCTATCCTATCCTACGCTTATTGAGAATAGTACAAGATACTCAGTTGTCTGACTTTTAGATGCCCTTAGGAAATAACTCAGAGACTTTTTACTCCTGTGACGTTGACTAACGGCAAAAGTTTCTAAAAAAAAGGGATAGGTTACAGAGGAAATAATTACTATCCCCATTCCCAGTCCCCAGTCCCCAATCCCCAATCCTCAATCCCCTATTTCTCAGCTTGAACCTTTGCTAGATCTTTGCCAATTCGGTTTTTGATTACTCGTGCAGGTATACCGACAGCAACGGAGAAAGGAGGAATATCTCTATTGACAACTGCTCCCGCACCAATAACACTGCCTTTGCCGATAGTAACGCCATCTAATACTGTTACCCCATGTCCTAGCCAACAATCATCCTCAATTACAATTCCCTTGCGAGTAACACCTTGGTATTTAATCGGCTTCATCGGATCGGCAAAATTATGATTATTGGCATATATTCCCGAATGGGCAGCAATCAAGCAGTGTTTACCAATTCTAATGTCTCCTGGTCCCTCAATACACACATTGGGAGCAATAAAGGTGTCTTCATCAATACGTATAGATGTATCTTCCAAAGACCCTATATCAACGTTACGCTCAATAGCGACTCTATTTCCTAAATGAATTCTATTATTTTTGTGTCCTCTAGCATCCATCCGCACACCCTTGAAAATATAGACTCCACTGCCTATCTCAATACAAGAAGTACCGTTAAATTCAACACCATTTTGAATATATACTGGGCTCCCTATCTGGGCAAAAATACTCCGATATCCCAAATTACGCAACTTTGGCCCCAGAATAAGTGTTGGAATATCTCCTAACACCGTAGTTACTAAAAGTTCTTGCACGCGCTGCAACTTTGAAAAATATTGCTCGTTATGCATGGCTACATATCTCTTAAATCAATTGTTGGTGACAGTGTTGAAAGTTGTTTTGGCTGTATTCTAATCTTCTGCCAACACCAACGGTATTAGTATTTACTAACACAGGAAATATGTTGGCAGTATTACCGAAATCCCCCAATATTTTTAGATGGTTTTCCAATATTTGAAAAACCAAATTCTGGCTTTGACTATGTGAGCAATTCTTGCACTTAGGTGTATAAAATCACTCAACTGATATGCACAATTGTGATAATTCGCTAGAAGCTTTTATACTATATGTACGAAAAGATTGGGCTTCTTCTCAAGCAGTTCAATTAACAAAACAATTTAAGTGCATTGCAGAGTCAAAACTCAGACTATTAAATTGTCTGATGGGAAAATTTGCTGGTTTAGATAGAGTACTTTTTTGGTTATCCGGCAAATTTGAAAAGCTTTTTACGTAACTAGGGATAGAGTTATTTACCTTGAGGCTATTTACTCTCAAGCGGTTTTAGTCTTTTAAAAAAAACTCAGTTCCACAAGCTATTTGCAACAAGAAATACATTTAACTAGACTATATTCAAAGTTTAGATAAAATTTATGCCTAGCATAACAATGTAATTATTGTTAGATTTCTCTGGGTATTTTTGCCCAAGTAAAACCCAATTAGGGTGGATTATCTCCCACATCGGCCATCACATTGAAGTTAACCATCGGTGCAAACAAGTAAGCGCTTCCCCGACTGCTATGACGGCTTTCTTGCAACGAATTTCTAGAGTATGCTGCTCCAATCATGTTGCACACGGATGATTTACACACTAGCCAATTCACGTTTGTAATTAAATGAATTGCTTTTAATAACAATTGTTTTTAACGATAACACATTTTATTTTTAGTGGAACACTCTCATGAAATAAGTTGATTTCTAGGCTGCTTGTTGATGAGAATACTGGAAACTAGTTAACTTTTTTACGGGAGTGATGCCTGCGGTGGGCAAAGTCTACGCTACTCTGAAATAATTGTATACACCTAGATACAATCTATTGAAGACGGTGAATTTAAAAAATGCTGTAAGTGGTTAATTAGCATTTTTGTCTATATTTCTACCGTTACTTGTGCAAGTAATTTTATGATTGAGTGTTAAATTAAGAATGATATCTACTATACTTATGACACTCTATTCTGAAAAAGCTCAAAATTTTCCTCTTCCCTATTACTGATATCTAAAAGTTTGTAAATCACCCATTCGGGTGAGCCAAGCGGGTGATGCGTCCTTGGTAGTACTTGTTATAAATTTTATTAAAAGAAAGCTGAAACGTAGCTTAGTTTCCAGGAGAAGCCCACAAAATAACATCAAATTGCTCGAATTGAGGTATCGGTTTTAACTCACACACTTGGTTCAAATTATGGCTTTAATTAAAGAAATTGTGCAACAAGCTCTAACTGTCGGCTATCTAAGTGTTGTAGCCGAAGACCAAATCCGATCGCAGCTTCAAAGTAATTATGACTCAGAAGACCTAGATGCCTGGATCATTTTACAGCGAGCTATTGTGGCGGGTGATGTCAAACAAGAGTCGCGCCGAAAAAAAGCTTCCCTCTCTCCTAAAGCCAAAGACGCTTCATCAAGTATCAAACTTGCTTATCAAATGGCAGCTGAGATTGCTTATGCAGCAGCTGTAGCTCTGACGATGACAAAGAATACTAAAGATCAGCCTTCATTAGGTGCATAAGATAACACCCTAATAGGTAGGTTATTTTCCTGGTTTAGTATCAATATTTAATACCAAGTAGTTAGCGTAGGCGTAGCCCGCCGCAGGCATCGCTTTTCCTGCTTAACTGCTTGGTACAGTTTTCAATCCGATTATTGATGGCATTTACGTTCTGCCTTATCTACAACACGCTGCGCGATCTGCCTATTGCCTTCTTACAGCGCTTCTTTATGAGTGCAATTTTATTAAGAAATAATTAAAAATTTAACTTTCCTGGACACAGTTATGAGGAATTTTCACCCTCAGCTAAGACCCAATAATTGATCCCCGGAAGCAATACTAAAATAAATATAAATTATTTATTCCAAACTAGATTTTTTTTAAGTGATATATGCCACTAAATGATTAAATTTTAATATACCAAGTACATGGCTGAGAGTAGGACACAGAATTAGAAACACCTTGGTGTAAACTTTAGCAACGAGGTTAAAAAAATTCTCAATGCTTAACAAAGTCATCGCTTTTTCACAAACTACAGTATAAAGAATTGGCAACATTGGTAAAGAGAGTAAACAATAACCATAGCTAAACTTGGAGTTTTGCCAACCTATGCAGCCAATTCGCACATTTAACGTATCCCCCTCACTACCACCGCGACTCGAACCACTGCGGCGGCTAGCATATAATTTGCACTGGGATTGGAACGTTGAGAGTAAAGATTTATTTCGTCGCTTAGACTCTGACCTATGGGAGTCTAGCCATCATAACCCGGTGTTAATGCTGGGTACCATATCTCAATCGCGGCTTCTGGAAGTTGTTGAAGATGAAGGCTTTCTAGCGCAAATGGATCGAGCTGACCGTCAGTTAGACGATTATTTGCAAGAGCGCACTTGGTATCAGAAACAACGGGAGCAAAAACCCAAAGAATGCTACGCCTATTTTTCGGCGGAATTTGGACTTGTAGATTGTTTGCCGGTCTATTCTGGGGGCTTGGGCGTTCTGGCGGGGGATCACCTCAAATCTGCCAGTGACCTGGGGTTACCACTTGTCGGTGTAGGTTTACTGTATCAGCAAGGCTACTTTGCTCAGTATCTCAATGCTGATGGCTGGCAGCAAGAACGCTACCTGCTCAACGATTTCTATAATATGCCCTTGCATTTAGAGCGCAATGCCGATGGTTCGGAACTGCGGATTGCGGTAGATTATCCAGGACGCAAGGTGTATGCCAGAGTTTGGCGCGTACAGGTAGGAACGGTTCCCCTGTATCTGCTGGACACCAATATTGAACCGAACAACACTTACGACCACGACATTACAGATCAGTTGTACGGTGGCGACATCGATATGCGTATCCACCAGGAAATCATGCTGGGGATCGGTGGCGTGCAAATGCTCAAAGCTTTGGGACTGAAAGTCACCGCCTACCACATGAATGAAGGTCACGCCGCCTTCTCCGCCCTAGAGCGCATCCGCTTGCTGATTCAGGAAGAAGGACTGAATTATGCTCAAGCTAGACAAGTGGTAGCTTCCAGCAATATCTTTACCACCCACACGCCAGTACCCGCGGGAATTGACTTGTTCGCTCCCGACAAAATGCTGTACTACCTGGGGTACTATGCAGAGATATTTGG
Source organism: Nostoc sp. CALU 1950 (assembly GCF_051172895.1). Classification (NCBI taxonomy): domain Bacteria; kingdom Bacillati; phylum Cyanobacteriota; class Cyanophyceae; order Nostocales; family Nostocaceae; genus Nostoc; species Nostoc sp. CALU 1950. Next base: position 66,278 of record NZ_JBDNJQ010000010.1, read on the forward strand.
GTTGCCCAAAGAGCAATTTTTAGGACTGGGGCGCGAGAATACAGGCGATTTATCTGGGCCTTTCAGTATGGCGGTGCTGGCACTGAAAATGGCAACATTTTCTAACGGTGTCGCACAACTCCACGGTGTGGTGTCACGGCAAATGTTCCAGGGCTTGTGGCAGAAAGTGCCAGTAGAAGAAGTGCCGATCGCAGCAATTACTAACGGTGTCCATGCTCGCAGTTGTGTAGCGAAATCGACCCAAGAATTGTACGATCGCTATCTCGGCCCAAATTGGTCATCAGCACCACCAGATAGCCCATTGTGGGAGCGGATGGATGCCATACCCGATGAGGAATTGTGGCGCAATCATGAACGTTGCCGTTTGGATATGATTTTGTATGTGCGGGAACATTTGGTCAAGCATTTGACCGATCGCGGCGCTTCCGCCTCCGAAATTGTCCAAGCCCAAGAAGTTTTAGATCCTTACGCTTTCACCATTGGCTTTGCTCGTCGCTTTGCCACCTACAAACGCGCCACTCTCTGGATGCGTGATTTGGAACGCATTAAGCGGCTTCTGCTGGCTAACAAAGACCGGAAAGTACAGTTTGTGATTGCTGGTAAGGCACATCCCAAGGATATTCCCGGTAAAGAACTCATCCGCGATATCAATCACTTTATCCGCGAACAACATTTAGAAAAACAGGTAGTGTTTGTTCCTAATTACGACATTCACATCTCCCGATTGATGGTTGCGGGTTGCGATATCTGGTTAAACACACCGCGTCGTCCACGGGAAGCCTCTGGTACAAGTGGTATGAAAGCCGCAATGAATGGCTTGCCGAATTTAAGTGTACTAGATGGCTGGTGGGATGAAGCTGATTACGTCCGTACAGGTTGGGCGATTGGACATGGAGAGAATTACGACGATCCTAACTACCAAGATGAAGTAGAAGCAAATGCTCTCTACGAGTTGTTAGAGAAGGAAGTTGTACCACTATTTTACGAACATCGTGATAGTGATGGCTTACCCCGTCCGTGGGTTGCCAAAATGAAGGATGCAATTCGGTTGAATTGTCCCTTCTTTAATACAGCGCGGATGGTAGGAGAATATGCACAAAGGGCTTATTTCCCGGCTAGCGATCGCTATCATACCCTGACTGTTGATAACTATGCCCCAGCCAAAGAACTGGCTGCTTGGAAAGAAAAACTCAGCGAACACTGGTTCAACATCAGAATCAAAGATGTTGACGTATCAGCAGCTTCAGACATTGAAGTTAATCAAACCGTTGCTGTCAAAGCCAAGGTTGACTTAGCAACTTTGACCAATGATGATGTGCAGGTGGAGCTATATCAAGGTGCGATCGATGCCAATGGTGAAATTGTCAACGCCATACCAGTGGTGATGGATTACCAAGGGGAAGATGCACAGCAATTGAGCATTTACACGGGTAATATTACCTATACCGCTTCTGGTTTGCAAGGCTTGTCTTTGCGTGTCTTGCCGAAAAATCCACACCTAGCTAATCCCTATGAACCAAGGTTAATTGCTTGGGCAGAATAAGAGTGCTGAGTAGTTATTGAATACTTAAGATTAGGCGTTGCTGATTTAAGTTTAGCAACGCCTTTTATTTTACAAGTTTTCAGGTAGATAATTAATATCTAGTAGCTGTTCTAAGGTATAAGTACAATATTGAGGCAAATTATCTAGTTTTCCCTCGGTTTTCTCAATTACATATCCTAAAGCATCATCATAAATTGATACTAGTTCATTTTCTAAAAATTGATATAAGTTTGTTGTCAAATTACGTTTTAATTGATTCCTAAAACTTCTAATTTCTGCTTTCCAATGTCCAGAATTATATTGAGTTTCTTCTGTCCAATATTGCAGCAATAAAAGATGTCTAATAATTTGTTCTAATAAACTAGCAACCTTGGCTTTGTCTCTACGACCCAAATTTTCTAGCTCCTCGATTAAATTTTCTAAATCTAATTCTTCTAAATGGTTAGCTTTCAATAGCTTGATTGTTTCCTCTAACCAGAGATGATCATCAATTTCATAAAGCTCTTTTAAATTCAAGTTAGAACTAACTCCTTGCATAAAACCTCTTTGAGTTAAATCTTACGATATTACAATTTTAGGCTAATATTCTTTGAGGGATGACAATGTAGCCAGTGGTGCGATCGCCTAATACGAGATTACGCTGTTCTCCCCAGTACCACCAGTATGCAGCAACATAAGCGCAAATTAAGCTATCTAGTTTATCTTCAGTTGCTTTGAGGGCTGCGCCTGTGGTGGGCATTTCAAGAACGAAGGAACCGCAGAGGCGCAGAGGAGGAGAGAAGGAGGGGAGGATATCGAGAAGATAATTTTGGAGTTTAATTAGTTCTAGGCGACGTTCACTGAGGCGTCCTTTTTTGTATTTGAGGATGCGTTCTAAGTTGAATAGGTTAACAATTGCTGGGTGGGGAAAGACTTCTATTTGATATCTGCTAAGTTTTTGCGGTTCAATGGTGGGTGCATGTGCAAAACCGCGTGATTCTAATTCTAAGCCAAAGTTGATGGTGCGCTCTGCAAAGGGTAAGTTTTGATTAGCTGGGTAGCATCCCGCATGATATTTGCCAAAGTACTTGTGGCTGAGTTTATCGGGGAGGCGGCTCCCGGTGGCGTTGGGTATGAGGGTAGGTGCGTCTACGGCGATGATGGCTGGTTCCTCTGGTTGTACACTTTCATCGATCCAGATGAGGATGTCTGCAATGGCTTCTTTGCGGTCTAGATCGAGTAATTGTAGTTGTCCATCTATCAATTCTAAACAGCATAGTCCACTTGGTTGCGATCGCCAGCCTAAATCAATGCCAATAAATTTCATGGTCATAACACGAATTTGCGATTATTTTCGCATTTTCGGGCAACCATTTACCTAAATTTACTTGCTAAAAGTTGTGATAAATAATCTTATAATCTTAAGCAGTTTGTCTTAATTTATTTTATCTGGCAATAATTTAATCAAGATTATTCCAATGAAAGTTTTATTTTTACATCCCAATTTTCCTTCACAATTTCGCAACCTAGCGACAGTTTTAGGTAAAGATCCTAATTGCCAAGTTGTCTTTGGGACAAATCGTCGGGAAGGCGAAATACCTGGCGTTTTCAAAGCTATTTATACCCCTTCTCGTGAAGCGGCTCCCCAAACCCATCATTACGTTCGCAGCCTGGAAAACGCTGTTCTGACTGCTCAGGCTGTCTATCGCGTGGCAGAAAAATTAAAAGCTGAGGGTTTCGTACCAGATATAGTTTATGGTCATTCTGGTTGGGGACCAACTTTATTTATGAAAGATGTTTTCCCCAAAGCAGAATTATTATGTTATTTCGAGTGGTTTTACCATGCTCACGGTTCGGATGCTGATTTTGATCCCAATGAACCACTGAATGCTGATGATGAATGCCGCATCCGCGTAAAAAATACGCCGATTTTGACTGATTTATATAGCTGCGATCGCGGTCTTTCTCCAACGAATTGGCAGCGGCAGCAGTTTCCCAAAGAATATCATAGCAAACTCACTGTAATTCATGATGGTGTTGATACCAATTATTTTGTTCCCAAACCAGGCGCAAAGTTAGTTTTACCAAGAATAAATCTTGACCTTTCTCATGTGGAAGAATTGGTAACTTACGTGGGACGGGGAATGGAACCTTATAGAGGTTTTCCGCAGTTTATGGAAACGGTGGCGCTACTTCAACAGCGAAGGCCGAAATGCCATGTAGTCGTTGTGGGAGAAGATCGGGTGGCTTATGGGAAGAATCTCCCCGATGGTCAGACTTATAAACAATTAATGTTGGAAAAATTATCTTTGGATTTATCGAGATTGCACTTTACAGATAGGCTTCCTTATAATGAGTACCTTCAAGTTTTGCAAGCTTCTTCTGCTCATATTTATTTAACCCGTCCTTTTGTTTTATCCTGGTCAATGTTGGAAGTAATGGCAGCAGGATGTTTACTAGTAGCTTCTAAGACTCAGCCAGTATTGGAAGTCGTACAGGATGGTGTAAATGGATTGCTGGTAGATTTCTTTTCTCCTCAAGATATTGCTAATAGAGTTGAAGAGGCGCTGAATCATCCTCAAGAGATGAATGCAATTCGGGTGAATGCACGAGAGACAATTCTGAAGCGTTATGATTTGGCGAAACTGTTACCACAGCATTTGCAATGGATGTTTGCTGGTAAAAGTTCTGAGAGTTTAAAAAAGCGCCCAAGTTCTAAAGGTTTTGGTAGGAGTCATTAGTCATTTGTCATTGGTCATTTGTCATTGGTCAATTGCATAAACATTTTCGCCTGAAGTAAAGGTGCAAATAAAAGCCTGAAAAGAAATATTTTTGCAACAAGTATATTAATCATTAATTATTGATTGAGAACAAATGAAAAACGACAAATGACCAATAAAACTTTTGGAGAGGCTGCACCAAATCTAAGCTTAGTACAAATGACCAATAACAAATGACACATGACAAATGACAAATAAATACAAAAGCGATATTTAAAATGCGAATTATTTTTACTATTGCCCATTTTTTTAAACCTAGTAGTGAAGGTCGTCATGCTTCCCAACACAAAGACCCGCAACCGCGTTTGCAGGCGTTAACTAAAAGCCTTACTGCTTTACACCAATTATTTGGCAAATCTCAAAGTATTATCAACATCGCTCAACGACTAGCTTTCCCTGCTAACCAGCCGCAGTCTCACGAACTAGATATTGTTATTTGTACAACTAAAGATAATCATCTTCTGAATCAGCTTCCCTTACCATCCCATTTATATAAGCATCATTCTACTAATGTAGAACCTCTGCTTTTAGGGTTTGAATGCCAAGCTGTTCTGCAAAGTTGTCTCGGTCAGTATGATTACTACTGCTTCTTGGAAGATGACTTAATTATTCACGATCCTTGGTTTTTTATAAAATTAAACTGGTTTACTCAACAAGCAGGTAATTTAAATTTGCTCCAGCCAAATCGTTATGAAATCTCCCCCCACGGTTTGGTTAACAAAGCTTACATTGATGGGGATTTGGCTTTACGAGTAACGGCTCCCTTTCAAAATCTGCAGGAGCAACAGGAACTCAAGGGTACAATTATGAATGCACCAATTACCTTTTGTCGTGCCCTCAATCCTCACGCAGGCTGCTATTTTTTGAATGCAAATCAGATGACTCATTGGGCTAATCAATCTTATTTTCTTGACCGGGATATTAGCTTTGTTGGGCCTTTAGAAAGTGCTGCAACTTTAGGAATTATGAAGACATTCCAAATTTACAAAACCTCCGCAGAACAAGCAAGTTTTTTAGAGATTCAGCACTTTGGAACAGGATTTCTGGGGTTAATTGGAGGAAAGGTGGGTTTGGGAGAAAGGTAAATTCAATTTAATAGTTTGGTTTTTGTGAGCAAAATGAATGCGATCGCTATTTATAAAAACACATTAGCGATCGCTCAACAATCAACTAATACTAATTCAATTAAAAGACGCGATGAATCGCGTCTCTATAAATGGTCTATTTGCCGCATTATTTTTTCAAATTGGTATAATCTCAAATTGTGACTAATGGTTTTTCAACAGAGGTAGGCGTGGTTAGCGGATCAAATCCTAACTGCTCAGTAATCCGCTCTCTGGCTAAAAGGCGGTATTCCCAAAAATGCTCCCCAGCAGCACATAAACCCAAATACATATTCACGAATTGGGGCTTGGTGCGGAGAATAGCCCAAAGCTGTTGCCAAAATTGACCCCGAATTTCCTGCCTTTGCCAGCCTTGACGCCAAAGTAAGTGTGCAAGTAGTCGCAGTCCTTTGCCAGGAGGAAAATACATCGTCTGCTGTAATTGGGGATTAGGTGTAATCTTTAGGCACTGTTCAAAACAACGTCTGAGATAGTTTTTAGGTTCGTACATTCTCCAAATTGCCTCTAAATATTCTTTAGCAACTTCAGCCATTGGCCGGGTAGGAATAAAATTCATTAAAGAATTCTGATCCCCTACCTCCGTACCTCCAAATCCTTCTAATAATCGCTCCTCTCGTTTTAGTCTTTCCCAGAGGGCAGTATTGGGAATAGCTTGCAGTATACCTAGCATCGGTTGAGGAATGCTGGTTTCTTCAATAAAAGCTTGAATTCGCTCCCCAGCGCCAGTTTTTTCTCCATCAAAACCAATGATAAATCCTGCATAGATTAACAATCCAGCTTCATTGATGGTACGACAGGCTTCTAATAGCGGATTGCGGGTATTTTGAAACTTGCGAGTGACTTGTAGGCTGTCTTGATCTGGTGTTTCAATACCTAAAAAGACTGCATAGAAACCAGCTTTAGCCATTAGTTCTAATAGCTCAGTATCTTCTGCTAGGTTGACGGAAGCTTCTGTCAGGAAGGTGAAGGGATAATTGCGTTCCTGCATCCACGGAATTAACTCTTGTAAGAGGCGTTTCACATTGCGTTTATTGCCAATGAAGTTATCATCCACTACGAACAGAGATCCACGCCAGCCTAAGTCATAAAGGGTTTGGAGTTCTGCTAGAGTTTGACTGGGTTCTTTGGTACGTGGTTTGCGACCGTATAGATTGATGATGTCACAGAATTCGCATTCAAAAGGACAACCGCGAGAAAACTGAATTGCCATCATTAAGTAATCATCTCGCTTGAGTAAATCAAAGCGAGGGATGGGGCTTTGGGTTACATCTGGTTTTTCAAGAGCGCGGAAGGTTCCTTGTTCTTCACCTTTAGCGATCGCATCTAAAAATTGCGGAACTGTAATCTCTCCTTCATCTAAAATCAAGTAGTTAGCTCCTGCTTTTTCGGCAGGTTGTGGCACTGAGGTTGGATAAGGGCCACCTACAGCAACTTTTTTCCCTAGTTGTGCTGCTTTGTGAATTTGGGCAAGAAAGTCTTCTTTCTGTGCAAGCATCGCAGAAAGAATCACCATGTCGCACCATTGCCAATCAGCATCCGTTTCTTGGTTAACATTGCGATCGTAAAACCGAACTTCCCAGTCTGTTGGTAGCATAGCGGCAACAGTCAGAATCCCTAGCGGTGGGATAAATGCCTTAAGCCCCGCTATTTTCATGAATTCGTCGTAAGACCAAAACGTTTTGGGAAAACGGGGGTAGAGTAAGAGTACTTTCATTGCTGTAGTCCTCTAATTAAATTTTGGTTGAAAGATTTTTTACTTTTGACAAATCCGTGTTTTGGATCATCATTGCAGAGATGATGCTACGATCCCACTACCATGATTTTTTCTCTATCTGTCTTTAGATAGACATTTGGATTTGCAAAGGTGATTTTTTAGTCAGTTGACAGTATTACCGCCGTTGTAATGTAGCCATTTTCAATCCGGTGAGGTTGCTATGCAAATAGACATAACCCCCTAACCCCCAACTCGTCGCAGGAAGGGGGAAAAGTTCAAAGTCTCTCTCCTTGTAGGCTACGGTCTACACACAAGTGCTGTCCACATAGGTTTCAACTCTTTTACCCACATTACCCGCATCCCGCCCAGAACTAAAGTTCAGGGCTAATAGCTGAAGTCCACTTAAGTGGACTAAATTGATTGTTCAGTCCACTTAAGTGGACTTCAGCTATGAGACTCGGAATTCATTCCGAGGCGGGATAGAAACGCAGTCCGAGATTTTTTAGACTGCGACAAGACTTGTGTGTACACCGTAGCCTTGTAGGAGAGAGAAATAGAAGTGAGGTTTTCCAGATGCCGTGAAAAGTCAGGTCGTTTTCCTTGGTGAAGAGTTTCCATAGCAATCGGAGTTGAGTTAAAATCTCTCGGCGAGTTGACCTGGAAAATGTCAAAATTAAATGAGTTTTGCGTAGGCGCATACTCCTACGGAGAAGCAAGCTACGCGCAGCGTCTCCAAGAGTTGCGATTTGTCACTAGACATCGCCACTTTACAAGCGCGGATTTGAGATAACTAAGTTGAAATTTATGGGCAAGCAACGTGTTCTTTCTGGAGTTCAACCAACCGGCAATTACCATCTAGGTAACTACTTGGGAGCCATTCGCAACTGGGTAGAAGGTCAGAGCGAATACGAAAATTACCTCTTTGTGGCTGATTTGCACGCGATTACAGTGCCACACGATCCAAAACAGTTGGCTGCTGATACCTACACTCTTGCTGCTCTCTATCTAGCTTGTGGTCTTGATTTAAATCACTCCACCATCTTTGTGCAATCCCACGTTTCGGCCCACAGCGAACTCACTTGGTTGCTCAACTGCATTACACCTCTAAACTGGCTGGAAGACATGATCCAGTTCAAGGAGAAGGCTGTTAAGCAGGGAGAAAATGTCAGTGCAGGTTTATTAGATTACCCTGTGCTAATGGCAGCTGATATTTTGCTTTATCAAGCGGATAAAGTGCCAGTGGGTGAAGACCAAAAGCAACACTTGGAATTGACACGGGATATTGCAGCTCGGTTAAATCACCAATTTGGTAAACCAGATCAACCAGTTCTGAAGTTACCAGACCCTTTAATTCGCAAGGAAGGGGCAAGGGTGATGAGTTTAGCGGACGGTACACGCAAAATGTCGAAGTCTGATCCTTCGGAGTTAAGCCGAATCAGTTTGCTAGATTCACCAGAACAGATTCAATACAAGATTAAGCGTTGCAAAACCGATCCGATTCGGGGGCTGACTTTTGATGATCCAGCGCGTCCAGAGTGTAATAATTTGTTAACGCTCTATACATTGCTTGCTGGGAAGAAAAAGGAAGATGTGGCCGTTGAGTGTCAGGATATGGGTTGGGGACAATTCAAGCCATTGTTGACGGATACAATTATTGAGTCTCTGAAACCAATTCAAGAAAAATATCAGTCGGTAACAGAGGATAAAAGCTATTTAGAGTCTGTGTTGCGGGATGGAGGGGAAAAAGCTAGAGCGATCGCAAATCAAACTTTATCACAAGTAAAAGCTGCTTTAGGATACTCTCTTCCTCTATAAGTTTTCCCTTTTAGGTGTGATTTGCTATACCATTTAAGAAATTGAAAGTCTTAATTTTATGCATCACACCCATAGCCACACAGCCTTCCACAGAGCTGTACAAGCAGGTGAATTTCTAGTTACCGCCGAGGTAGCACCGCCAAAAGGGGGAGATCCAGCGCACATGATTCAAATGGCGGCGACTCTTAAGGGAAGGGTTCATGCTGTCAATGTTACTGATGGTAGCCGCGCAGTATTACGGATGTCTTCGTTAATGGCGTCAGTGATTTTGTCACAAAACGGTATAGAGCCGATTTGTCAAATTGCTTGCCGCGATCGCAACCGCATTGGTTTACAAGCTGATTTGATGGGCGCTCATGCTTTAGGTATCCGTAACATTTTAGCTTTGACTGGCGACCCAGTAAAAGCAGGTGATCATCCAGATGCCAAAGCAGTATTTGATTTAGAAGCTGTGCGACTACTGCAACTAATTCGGAAGATGAATCAAGGCGTTGATTGCAACGAAAAACCCTTGACTGATGGAGCGCTAGATTTATTTGTTGGTGCAGCAGTAGATCCGCAATGTAAGAGTTGGTCAGGTTTGCAAAGTCGATTTGAACGCAAAATTGAAGCTGGAGCGCAGTTTTTTCAAAGTCAGTTGATTACCGATTTTGAGCGGCTAGAAAAGTTTATGGATACCATTGCCGCTGGTTATAAAAAACCGATTTTGGCAGGAATTTTTCTGTTGAAATCGGCAAAAAATGCCCAGTTTATTAATAGATGTGTTCCGGGTGTAGATATTCCCCAACATATTATTGATAGATTGGCAAAAGCCAAAGACCCTTTTGAGGAAGGGATAAAAATTGCCGCCGAGCAAGTGCAGATAGCACGGCAATTGTGTCAAGGAGTTCACATGATGGCGGTGAAACGCGAAGATGCGATCGCGCCAATTTTAGATTTGGCTGGGGTTGCTCCAGTTAATCAGCTGGTATCCAAGTAAATAAGATAATAAATCTTTTATGAAAGCAGATGGAACCATCTGCTTTTTTAATCCTGAATCAGACGCGTCTACACGATTTTTGATAGACTTTCAATATCCAATTTTTGCTTCACTAAATCCAGGTGAAAACTGACAAAATATTTTATAGCTTATTTCAAGCTTTTCCTAGCATCTTTTTTGCAATAGTTGGCGATAATACTGTTGATGTAAACGCCTATAAATTTGTTTCAGTTGAAGTAAAAGAAAATGCTTTTAGGATTGATGGGGTATTTATCCCCACAAGTGAAACTACAAACCAGCCACTTTACTTTGTTGAAGTCCAGTTTCAATTAGACTCAACTTTTTATAGACGCTTCTTTGCTGAAATCTTCACTTACTTTCGTCAAAACGAATCAGTCAATTTTTGGCGTGCTGTGGTTATCTATCCCCAAAGGAGTTTAGATCCAAGCGATCGCTTACCGTATGAGTTGCTTCTAGACAGTTCACAAGTGCAACGCATTTATCTAGATGAATTAGATACGGGGGAGAACTCACTGCAAGTTGCGATCGTTAAATTAATTATCGAAAAAGAAGAGACAGCCATTGACAAAGGTAGAGAATTGATTTTACAGGCTAGGCAACAACTGGCAGATAAATCTACCAGGAAGCAAATTGTAGAATTGATAGAGACTATTCTGTTGTACAAATTTACCCGGTTAAGCCGAGAGGAGTTAGCAGAAATGTTGGGTATAGATGACGAATTCAAAAAAACAAGGATGTATCAATCAATCAAGGAAGACGGCTTAGAAGAAGGTCGCCAACAAGGTCGCCAACAAGGTAAGCAGCAAGCTAAGTTAGAAGCTATTCCCCGGTTGTTGGCATTAGGATTAAATGTGGAACAAGTGGCGGTGGCTCTCGATTTAACAGTAGCGCAAGTACAGGAAGCAACCCAGAATTCGTCTGGCTAGATTCTGGGTGCTACTTGCGATCGCACTTCAAACCTAGGTTACATCTTACCGTGTTGCATCACTTCTTGTAGATGGCGGCGAACCTCTTGTGCTTGCTCAAGATCAGACTGGCGCAATTTCTGGAATAACTCTACACAAGGCTGAGAACCTACTTGTTGTGCATCTTTGATGTAAATATCATAAGCTTTGACGGCTTCAGCCTTGTTATGCAACACGGTTACAAAATCGTACTCCAGGTTGCTAATTGGTTCTTGAGACTGTCCGTTACCTGTATTTTTAGCCATTGTTTGAACCTCTTTTTAGAATTTATAATTAACTTTATACTCACCCTTAAAGAGCGATTCATCTTCCAAAAAGAGTATATTTCAATACGTCGGAAGTACCTTGCGAGGGTAGGTTATGATGTAAATTCGTAATGACGCTCGTGGACTCGCTACCGCCGCGCTAACGTAATTCGTAATTAATAGCCGTTACTCTATAACTACGTCAGGAGATAGGACAGACAAGGGAGAAAATTCTACCTCATCTCCCCCACTCTCTAATTTCATAACAATTTATCCAAGCGGTTGCTTCTCATCACATTGACGTGAATACTCGAATTCAAACTCATCATTTTTCCGTTCCCTACCTCCTCTATATACAACCGGACAAAATTTAGTGTTAGCGCTCATACAATCCATGTGTGGCGTCTTAGCACACACCACTAATAGTCCACCCAGAACAAATAACAAACCACAAATTGCCAGCGTATTAACCCAAGAAATTTCCAGCGCTCCGTGAACTACTACCTCTCGCAGTAGAGATACAATCGTTACCTCAACTGCTACTCCCACAGAGATACTATGTTCTTGCAAATAGACCATTAATAGTCGGAATAACTCGACTAAAATCAACACAAATAGTATTTTTGCAGTCACATATTTATAATCCAGTGGCTGCATGAGGGCCATAAGTAAACCCCACAATTGGATCAGCATGACGGCAAACAAACCCAAACACAAAACAATCACAATTAGGTCTTGAAAGGCTTCCATGTTGCGAACAATTGATTGCCGATCAAGCCAGCGATCACTAAATAAAAATCGACTTTTCTGGCGTTTTTGCATGTACATTCATTCCATTCGGGATAAGTTCAGACAACACCAGCGAGTCAACCCAATACTTTTATGTTATGCAATATTAAGCTGTTGCGCCTCAGCGAGGTTGGTAATTTAAATTTTGTGCTTGTTGCAACAATTGCTCGGCATTTTTTGCCCACTGGGGATTACCCTGAGCATTGTATAAATCTCTAGCAAATTGCAATACTTGTACTGCATCTCCATATTGCTGTAACTGCATAAAAACTAACCCAGCACCATAATAAGCATTGGGATAGTTAGAGTTAGCTTCGGCTGATTTTCTAAAAGCCTCTAATGCCTCTTGTAATTTGCGTTGCTGAAACCAAATTGAGCCGAGATTGTAGTAAGCTTCGGGATATTTCGGATTAATCTTTACTGCCTGATTAAAAGCATCCCTAGCTTGATCAAGTTTGCCTTGTTGGAGATAACACATTCCCAGATGGTAAGGAGGTTCTGGTGCATTCTTGCTATATTCTATGGCTTTTCTAAAAGATGCGATCGCTCGCTCACAATCTCGTTGCTGTTCTTGTACCAACCCTAAGTTATAGTGGGCAAATCCTAGTTTGGGATCAAGTTCTAAGGCTCGTTGCAAGTAATCGTTCGCTAACTGTAAATTATTCCCTTCTAACAACGCTCCGCCTAAATTGGCAAAAGCTGGAGCAAACTTAGGATCGGCTTGCGTCGCTCGATAAAATGCATCCGCAGAGGGTTGTAATTGTCCCGTTTGTCTGAATGCTAGTCCTAAATTATAGTGCGCTGGTGCTAATACCGGATCTAGTTTAGTTGCTTGTTGAAAGGCTGCGATCGCATCTTGTACCCTTCCCGCCTGAATTGCCTGTAAACCTTGGTTTAACCAGTCTATAGCAGTTTTCGGATTAGATTGTGCCAGCTTTGAGGCGATAGGAGAAGTTAGAGAAAGAGAGGGGGAGGAAATACTAACAACGAGCAGAGTAAAACTTACTAACCCGGCTATGCGATATTTAAAGAATGATAATGCCATTGATTTTCTGACTCGCAACAATTTCAGTTAAATTTACTTGATAAAAAGTTTTTTACAAAAGTTTTTAATTCGGCATAAAAATTTGTGATAGTTAACTTTTCTTAAGCTAAATCTTACGACAGGCTACAATTTTTTTAACTTTCGATTAAAGAGAGGATAATAACAAATTAAAGAAGGGGTAATTTTGACTCCAGAGAACCATTTTTTTATCCCTTGATATATACAGAATCATGCGGTTAGGAAAAACTTACTGCAAGGGAGGTTTTATGAACGAAAAAGTAAAATCGGGTTCGCGGAATGTTGCAATTGTCGGGCCTTATTTAAGTGGAAAAACCACTTTACTAGAAAGCTTGTTATTTGTCACAGGGTCAATTTCTCGCAAAGGGAGTGTTAAAGACAGCAATACAGTGGGAGATAGTGCAGCTGAGTCGCGCGATCGCAAGATGAGTGTAGAAGTCAGCGCCGCTAGCACTGAGTATAACGGCATTCGCTTCACTTTTATTGACTGTCCGGGAAGTGTAGAATTTGCCCAAGAAACGTACAATGCTTTAATCGGAGTCGATGCGGCAATTGTAGTTTGCGAACCCATCCGCGATCGCGTCCTCACCCTTGCCCCTCTATTTAAATTCCTCGACGATTGGGAAATTCCTCACCTCGTCTTCGTCAACAAAATGGATCGGGCAAATATTCACGTTTTGGAAACGTTGCACGCCCTGAAAGCAGTATCTAGCCGTCCCCTAGTAGCGCATCAATATCCCATCATGAACGGGGAACAACTCACCGGCTTTATTGATATGGTGAGCGAACAGGCATATCAATATCATCCAGGCGCACCTGCTGACCCCATTCCCTTCCCCGAAAGTTTAAAAGAAGAAGAACATATAGCGCGGGCAGAAATGCTTGAAGCCTTAGCAAATTTTGACGACCATTTACTCGAAGAACTTTTAGAAGATATTGAACCACCCCAAGAGGAAATTCTCAAAGATTTAAAAATGGAATTAGGGGCAGATTTAGTAGTGCCCGTTTTCTTTGGTGTAGCAGAACAAGATTATGGTGTTAGACCTTTATTAGAAGCCTTGTTACGGGAAGCACCCGAACCAGAAACCACAGCAGAACGTCGTTTAAAAAACATCAAAGGTGATACACCTTTAGCGCAGGTATTAAAAACTTACTACACTCCTCAAGGTGGAAAACTCTCTCTCGTGCGTGTTTGGCGGGGCAAATTAACTGATGGAATTGTCCTCAATGGCATTCGCACTGGTGGAATTTACCGCCTCATGGGACAACAGCAGCAGATAGTTAACCAAGTTAGTGCTGGTGAAATTGTTGCATTGAGCCGTTTAGAAGGAATTAAAACAGGCGATACAATCTCCACAGAACAGCAGTCGGCAATAAAATTACCCAAAGCTGTAGAGTTGGAACCTGTGTATGCCCTCGCCATTGCACCAGAAAAGCGCAACGATGAAGTTAAACTCAGCAGTGCCATCACCAAGTTATTAGAAGAAGACTGTTCACTTGCTTGGGAACAGCACGGCGATACCCACGAAGTTATATTGTGGGGTCAAGGCGAAATTCATTTGCAAGTCGCCCTAGACAGACTGCGCCGCAAATATAATCTGCCGATGACAACCCACTTACCGCAAGTGCCTTACAAAGAAACCATCCGCAAAACAGTGGCTTCAGTTCATGGGCGCTACAAGCATCAAAGTGGTGGTCACGGACAGTTTGGTGATGTTTTTCTCGAAATCAAGCCTTTACCACGTGGTACAGGTTTTAACTTTAATGAAACCATTGTCGGCGGCGTGGTTCCTAAACAGTACATTCCTGGCGTAGAAATGGGCGTGCGGGAATTTCTAACACACGGGCCTTTGGGTTTCCCAATAGTGGATTTGTCCGTAACTCTGACTAATGGTTCGTATCACAACGTTGACAGTTCCGAACAAGCCTTTAAGCAAGCTGCCCGATTGGCAATGCAAACGGGGATACCCCAAGCAGAACCTACGCTGTTAGAACCAATTCTGCGGGTGGAAGTGACAACACCTAGCGAATTTACCTCCAAAGTGCTGCAACTGCTGAGTGGTAGACGGGGGCAAATTTTAGGATATGAGGGGAGAAACGATTGGCAAGGCTGGGATAATGTCTCTGCATACTTGCCACAAGCAGAGATGCAGAATTTTATTGTAGAGCTGCGATCGCTCACTCTTGGTGTTGGTTCCTTCCACTGGGAATACGACCATCTCCAGGAAGTGCCGGAAAAGCTTGCTGAACGTGTCATTCACAACAATGGTAATGGTGGTAACGGCAACGGCAAGTAATTTTGGATTTGGAATTAATCTAGAGTAGCGTAGGCAATGCCTGTCGTAGGCATCGCTCCAAGGCTAAGATTCCTGACTTCTGAGAGAAATCGGGAATCTTTTTTACATCTGTAAAATGATTCGTAAATCGCTAACTTAGTGAAATGGTATTAGTTTTATAAAAGCCTTTGGGAATTATGTGATTAAGTATATTCGTCTTAACTACACAGAAAAAACTCATGGGCTTTATAGTCTCTCTTGTCACTAGCCTAATTGCAATTCTCGTCTATCTCAATACACATAGCATCTCTGGTGAAAGGTCACGTTTAGCTATACGCACAATTATGATGTTGATTGGCAGTATTGCAGTACTGAATTCTTTTTCTAGGTTTTTGGTGATTGTCCCACCTGGTAATGTCGGTGTCGTTAATTTATTTGGTGAGGTTCCCGAAACTACTCTTAATCCTGGTGTCCACTTGCTGAATCCCTTTAGCAAGGTGCTGAATTTTTCTACTCGCCTTAAGGATATAAAGGAAAATATAGATGCGACATCCCAAGAAGGTTTGAGCCTAAATCTTGATGTTAGTCTTCAGTACAAGCTAGATCCGCAAAAGGCAGCTACAGTCTATAAAACAATTGGAACTGATGAAACACAACTGGTGATTTCCAGATTCCGCTCTACTGTCCGCGCTATCACGGCAAACTACCCAGCCAATGCTATTTACTCTACCAAACGCCAAGAAATTGCCCAAAAAATTGACCAACAACTCACCAAAGAAATACCGGCTTTGGGTTTCATCGTTGAGGAAGCTCTTTTACGAAACATCAAAATGCCTGATATTCTACAAGCTGCAATTCAAAATAAACTCAAGACAGAGCAAGAAAATCAGCAGATGAAATTTGTTTTAGAGAAAGAGCGTCAAGAGGCAGAACGAAAGCTTATCGAAGCGCGAGGTATAGCTGATTCTCAAAAAATTCTCTCAGGTGGACTTAGCAACCAAGTGCTACAATTACGAGCGATTGAAGCCACAGAAAAGCTAGCTCAATCTAATAATTCTAAGCTGGTAATTATTGGTTCTGAAAAAGGCTCAGTGCCTATTATGATCCAGCCATAAACAGGAAGCTCAAAGCCCTAAAATTTTTTTTATCGGGTCAATGGCTTGACATAATGCTAATTGTATGGATTATACACTATGTATTATTTGCTAGTGAGGTGCGTAGGCTTTGCCCGCCGTAGGCATCGCTCACTCTTGGCGTTGGTTCCTTCCACTGGGAATACGACCATCTCCAGGAAGTGCCTGAAAAGCTTGCCGAACGTGTCATTCACAGCAATGGTAATGGTGGTAACGGCAACGGTAAGTAATTTTGGATTTGTCTGAAATCAAAGCCCTGCATTTAAAAGTGCAGGGCTTTTTGTTAATGAATATTTAATACGCTTTGGACGTGCTGTTGAAACGCTAATCCTTCCGTACTCCACCGTTCTTGAAATGCTCGTATTTTTTCCAATCTTATTGCTTTTCCATTGGGAGGGAAGTTAATTGCACAATCAAATACTTTACTCTTATCTGGAGGATGATCCCAATCATTCGTCATCCAAATCACCTGGACAAGACGATAAATATTAAATTCCTCTCCAGCATTTCCATCAGGATAAAGTTGCCTATTCAGCATTTGAACAACATGCGTTACTTTGCTACGTTGTCTTAAAATCATCAGTTCACCTTCTTGTGGAGTCTTGGCATTTATTTCATCTTTATTTTCTAAATTTCTCCAATGTATAGCAAAAATCTTTAATTCTGGATGTATAGTAAGTATGCTTTGATAAGCCCAATGTTCACCATTTAAAGGTTTTACGTTTTTAGTCCAAATTAATCCATTTAAATCCATAACTATTTTTCAATCTTGTTTCAAAAGAGAAGCTACATTAATAGTTTTCCCGAAAATATTGCTAAAATAACAAAACTTTGTTTTTGTAAATATCACCAAGACTGAGATTCCCTAGTTCTTCAATAAGTCGGGAATCTTTTTCAATCTATAAAAGGATTGGTAAATCGCACGCCCTCAACCGTCGCACCTGATGCAAAATCCTCAGTGTAAACTTCTTCAATTTGGTTGAGTCGCGCCGTTGCCCAAATTTGCCCGTCTCAAAACCCGAAGTGATGGGTTTCCACACCGCGAATTGCTTCTAGGGAAATGAGCCGTGTAATATCAACGACATGGCAAGCAGCTAAATAGTTACGCATTCGCACCAGCGCCTCAGCAGGAGTTAAAAGCAATCGCCGAGTCCGGGTTGTAGCCATAAAAAACTCTCCCAACACCTGGGTACTAATTACTGCCTTCCCAGAACGAATCAATTGGTCAGTAATTGCAATCGCTCGTTCCTGTTTTACTATATCTAGTGGGTTGTAGATGTAAACGAGAATATTAGTATCCAGTAAAACCCTACCGTTCATAAAGGTCTTCACGCTGCCAATCCCGACCTCCAAGTTGAGCAGGTCGAGTTTTGATTTGCTCAATAAATTCTCTTTCGGTTTCCCACATTGCAAGATTGGTTTGAGGTGGAGTTATTTTACCAAGATGAAGATCAATAGCTTGGCGAATAATCTCTGCTTCACTTACACCCGCCTGTTGGGCGATCGCTTTTAGCAAATGTTCTTGACGTGGTTCAATATAAATCTGCTTGCGAATTTTACTCGACACAATTTAAGTTTTATATGATGTATACATTACGTTATACGTTATATGTGAGTAAGGTGCGATCGCTCTTGTTCAAGGAAAAAGGCGTTACTGAACGAGGGTATGATTAGCTCAACAGTTGATCCAGCTACAAGCTAGTTGATATGGTTGACTAATGCTGAGTTCAGTTTAAACAGCACTCAGTATTTCATAACCCACACTCAACAACCCTCATTAATCAATATGTCTGAGATTCAAAACAAAGTGGTAATCATCACCGGAGCCAGCAGTGGTTTAGGTGAGGCGACTGCGAAGCGACTTGCAGCTAGTGGAGCCAAGTTGATGCTGGCCGCCCGCCGAGAAGATCGGCTCAAAGAATTGGTTGCAGCGATCGCTAAATCAGGAGGAACTGCAACCTACCGAGTGACGGATGTAATAGATCGCGCACAGGTAGAAACTTTGGCGAAGGAAACTTTGAGTACTTATGGCCGTATCGACGTGCTGATCAATAATGCTGGGCTGATGCCGCTTTCTCCCCTCGACCAAGTAAAAGTGGAGGAGTGGGATCGGATGATTGATGTCAACATCAAGGGCGTTCTCTATGGGATTGCTGCCGTGTTGCCAATTATGCGTCAGCAAAAGTCTGGTCATATCATTAACCTATCGTCAGTGGCTGGACATAAGGTGTTTCCGGGGGCAGCAGTCTATTGTGCAACCAAGTACGCAGTGCGAGCAATCTCTGAAGGACTGCGGCTAGAGTCAAACGGTGAAATCCGTTCGACCAATATCTCACCAGGAGCCGTTGACACTGAACTGACTACCACGATTACCGATCAAGACACAGCAGCGGGAATTAATCAACTTTATGCGATCGCCATTGATGCAGATGCTATTGCCTGTGCGATCGCCTATGCTATTGAGCAGCCCAGTGATGTTGATGTGAATGAAATCATCATCCGTCCAACACGTCAAGAACTTTAGTTGACATCCTCACTGTAGCTTTAGCTTTTTTCTTGAATCTGTGGGTGACTTCATACCATTCGCTGATGAGCGAGTGCCCCTATTTATTGAGCCGATACGATTTTTTCTCGTGCGAACGCTACCGCGAACGCGCCACTTGCGGGCAAGATTTTGAACCTTTACTTTTTTGATAAAAAAAGGAGCCTAAGTTAGGCTCCTTAATAAAAAAGTGGTAAGAAAATTGTGACTACTTGATAGTTACCTTACCGCCAGCTTCTTCGATCCGCTTCTTAGCATCTTCAGCGGCATCCTTAGCAATACCTTCTTTAACTGCCTTGGGTGCAGCTTCTACCATGTCTTTCGCTTCTTTCAGACCCAAACCGGTCAATTCGCGGACAATCTTCAGCACGGCAATTTTCTTATCAGCTGGGACTGATTCGAGAATCACTTCAAACTCAGTTTGCTCAACAGCTTCTTCAGCAGGAGCAGCACCACCAGCACCAGGCATCATCATCATGCCACCAACGGGTGCAGCAGCACTCACGCCAAAAGCTTCTTCAATTTGCTTAACTAACTCAGAAGCTTCCAGCAAAGAAAGGGTTTTTAGTTGTTCTAAAATTTGATCGGTTGCAGCAGACATTGATATAACTCCTGTAATTTTGATTATTTATTTGTCATCGGTCATTGGTCTTTAACTATAGACTTTTGACTTTTGACTGAGTGAACCACGAAGTCTATTCAGCAGCAGTTTCAGTGCTACTATCAACTTCAGTCGCGGTTTCGGTGCTGCTATCTTGTACAGCAGCAGTTTCGGTGCTACCACCACTTTGCTCTTGGTCAGCCACAGCTTGCAAAGCACGAGCCAGTGAACCAGGAACTTCGTTGATACCCACAGCAATCTTGGTAGCCAAAGCGTTGATAGCCCCAGCAATTTGTGCAATGAGTTGTTCCTTAGATGGCAAGTCTCCCAGAGCCTTGACATCTGGTTCTTTGAGTAGGCGACCTTCCATAACACCGCCACGAAGTTCTGTCTTCTTGGTGGCTTTTTGGAAGTCTTGGTAAGCCTTAATTGCAGATGAAAAATCTTCTTTGACCAGCAAAAAGGCTGAAGAACCTTTGAGTAGTTCTGACAATGGCTGCCATTTTTCTTCACCTTCAATAGCAATGCCCATCAAAGTATTTTTAGTTACTTTGCAGACAGCACCACTCGGACGTAGCCGCCGCCGTAAATCGGTAATCTCAGCAACTGTTAATCCTTGATACTCTATTACCAGTGCCAGAGTTGACTCACTCAAAGTTTCTTTGAGGTCAGCTACTATCTCTTTTTTATTTTCTAGTGTTCTACCCATTCCAATCTCACCTCCTTAAAACAATCGGTGATTGCCCTACTTGTAAGTTTTTTCTCAACCTGAACCAAACAAAACAACAAACCCCAGCTAACATAGCCGGGGTTGAGAGTAAGACTCGTGATGCCATAGTTATCACACCTTCATGGGTGGTAATTCTGACAATTAGAGTTTTAACCTCGGCAGGATATTTAAGCTATTAGCACCTGCTGTCTCCGGCTTTGCCTATTTAATTTTTTCGTTTGTCCTTTGTCTTTTGTCATTAGTCATTTGTAAAGACAAAGGACTAATGACTAAAAATTAACTTGCTTCGCTCAGTTTCAAATCTCGTAGGGCGGCGACATCAATTTTAATTGATGGCCCCATAGTGGCTGACACATAAAATGTGCGCCAATAACGACCTTTAGCTCCTGAAGGACGGTTACGGTCAATCGTCTCCTGCAATGCCTTCAGGTTGACTAACAAATCTTCAGGCGAGAAAGTTGTCTTACCAAACATAACATGGACAATACCAGTTCGATCAGCTCGGAATTCTAATTTACCAGCTTTGAATTCTGCGATCGCACCTGCTAAGTCAAATGTCACGGTTCCACCCTTGGGCGATGGCATCAAACCACGCGGCCCAAGCAATTTACCCAGTTTCGCTACCTGTGGCATCACATCGGGTGTGGCAATCAGCTTGTCAAAATCCATTCTACCTTTCTGGATTTCGTCAATCAGTTCTTCTGAGCCGACTATATCAGCACCAGCGTTGCTTGCTTCGTTTACCTTTTCGCCTCTGGCTATCACCGCCACCCGGACGATTTGTCCTGTACCTTTGGGCAGTGCTACCGTTGTCCGCAACTGTTGGTCTGTATATTTGGGGTCAATTCCCAGCCGGATATGGGCTTCAGCAGCTTCGGTAAATTTAGCTGTTGCTGTCTCTTTAAGAAGGGCTAAAGCCTCTAAAGGATGATAGTCCTTCTCTTCTACTTTTGCTTGCAATCCCTGCAAACGACGCGATATTTTTGGCATTTTGTTCTCCTGGGGTAATTCCGAAGCTTCGCCTCTCCCCCGATAATTTTTAGTTATTTGTCCTTTGTCCTTTGTCCTTCGTCAGTTACCAATGACTAATGACTAATGACCAATGACTAATCCGTGACTGTTATACCCATATTTTTAGCCGTTCCTGCCACAATCTTCATTGCCGCGTCGATGTCGTTGGCATTGAGGTCAGGGAGTTTGGTTTGGGCTATTTCTTGCAGTTGTGCTTTGGTAATTGACCCAACCTTCTTTTTGTTGGGTTCATTCGAGCCTTTCTCAACTTTCGCCGCCTTCCGAATCAGTACTGATGCGGGTGGCGTTTTGAGTACGAATGTAAAACTCCGGTCTTCAAAAACCGAAATTTCTACAGGTATCACCATTCCAGCTTGGTCTGCTGTTTTGGCGTTGTACTCTTTACAAAACATCATGATGTTGACACCATGTTGACCCAATGCGGGCCCCACTGGCGGTGCTGGGTTGGCTTTTCCAGCATTCAAGGCCAGTTTAATGACCGCCACTACTTTCTTCGCCATTTGTATTTAGCTCTGTTTCTCTACCTGATTAAATTCCAATTCAACTGGTGTATCTCTACCAAAAATTGAGAGCAAGGCTTTAAGCTTACTCCGCTCTGGAGAGACTTCAATCACCTCGCCTTCAAAGTCTTTAAATGGACCAGAAAGCACCATTATCTTATCACCAGTAGCCATGTCAATTTTGACAACAGCTTCTTGTTCGCTGGTTTGTTTGAATATACGTTCTACTTCTGAAGAACTCAGTGGTATGGGATGCACGTGACCGCGACCCTTACTACTACCACGTTTTTGTTCTGAACCGACAAAATTAATTACATGAGAGGTGTTTCGTACCACCTGCCAGGTATCATCATCCATCATCATCCGCACCAACACATAGCCAGGGAAAACTTTTTCCTCTGTATGCTGGCGACTACCGTCTTTGCGGATTTTCACCGCTGGCGTCTGCGGAATTTCTACTTGGATAATTTTGTCAGCTACATCAAAAGTTTGAATGCGTTGTTCTAAGTTTGTCTTTACACGTTTTTCACAACCTGAGGCAACTTGCACTGCATACCAGCGTGCTTCTTTTGACGCTGTTTCTGCTGCTTCTGCTGTGTCCTCAGACTGGAAGGTTGAGTTGCGAGGTTCGTCTGTTGCAAAAGTCATCAGAATACCTGTTTGGCTGCCCAAGCAAACAATCCATCGACCAAGTATATCAAAGATGCGGAGAGTGCCACCATTAACAACACAGCGGCGGACTCGCTCACTATCTGTTTCCGACTGGGCCAAACTACTTTTTCAAGTTCTTCTTTGGTTCCCTGTATGAAGTTGCTAAAGCTAAACCCGTTTGTGGTTTCTGGCAATTCTGCTTCATTTTTTTTGGCCACGACCGATTATCCCCCGTTTCTTACTCAATTTTGGATTTAGGATTTTAGATTTACCCCATGCTTTAAGGCAAAGGTACTCAACTTCAGATTTTGGGTTGTCTATTTATTTAAATTTTTTGTCAATCCCAAATCTAAAATTTAAAATCTAAAATTTGTTTGTCCAGTTTTGCAGTTTCGACTCTATTTCACTTGCTGAAAGCAAAACAACTACAAACACAATAAGTTTACCCGAAATTATTATCGCTAACTGCTATATTAACAGTTGCGTAATTATTTCGGGCTTAGTTTTTGCTCTTGAGCGCGCCCTGGAGGACTTGAACCCCCGACATCAGGTTTTGGAGACCTGCGTTCTACCAACTGAACTAAGAGCGCACAAGCTGTTTTTGATTCAGTGATTGCGCTGAACTAAATTTCAGTTTAACGCAATATGAGATTTATATCATACCTTAATTTTGTCGGGAAAACAAGTCAGCGGCAGATGCCGCTTGAGGCTTGAAATTTCTCCCATACTTTTGAGGGACGAATCACAAAGGGCGGTCAAACCGTTGCTTGATTCGGGTTGCCTTACCTACGCGATCGCGGAGATAATAAAGTTTAGCACGGCGTACCTTACCGCGACGTAATACCTTGATGCTGTCAATTCGGGGAGAATGCAACAGAAATACCCGCTCAACACCCACGCCTTGAAAAACCTTACGAACTGTAATCGTTTCGTTGATGCCACCATTCCGCTTGGCAATCACTACTCCCTCGTAGGGTTGGACGCGGTATTTTTCGCCTTCCTTGATTTTCACTCCTACTTTTACGGTGTCGCCCACATAAATGTCGGGCAAATTTGATTTTAACTGTTCCGCTTCAATGGAGCGGATAATCTCTTGAGCGCTCATAGTCTTTCTGTCTGCTTAAAAAAATCTCACGATCATCAATGATAAATCGATAATCCTATTTCAGTCTACTTGTTGGGATTGATAATTTTACTGATACAACAGTTTAGATATCAAAGCTATATTGCAGAACGTTGTACCACAGAGGTGAAATTTATGAAATTTAGCGTCGTCATCAGTACCTATAATCGCTTGAATCTGCTGCAAAGAGCAATTGACTCGGCTCGGAACCAAACAATCGAGTGCGAGGTGGTTGTAGCCGATGATTGTTCATCTGATGACACCCAAACATATCTCAACAGCTTAGGGGACAAGGTTGTTTACCACCGTAATGAAGTAAACCTTGGTCATGCGGCAACGGTGAATGCTGGAGTTGCCAAAGCTAGCGGCGACTGGATTAAGTTTTTAGATGATGACGACTATTTAGCGCCTAACTGCATAGAAGAGATGGCAAAGGCGATCGCACTTCGTCCCGATGCTGTAATCTGCTCTTGTGTCGCGGCTCAGGTGGATGGTAATGAAGTTGAACTCTCTCGCACTCCCCAAGTTGGCCCCGGTTTAGCTTTTTATATCCCACAAGCCGATATTCACTACGGTATGCTTTTAGAGCTTGTACCCTTTGGCACACCTGTACAAGTAGCTTGCCGACGTGATGCTTTCCTGCAAACTGGTGGTTGGGACTCTACACTCGATGCTAACTGTGATGACATCGATTCCTGGATTCGGATTGCTCAGTTTGGCGATGCTATTTTCTTCAACCATTGTCTTGCTTACCGCACTATCTGGCCCGGTGCGTATAATCAAAAGTTTTCTTTGTCTCGGCGGTTGGCGACAAATATTTTGATGAAGGAAAAAATTTATGCTTTGGTAAATGACCAACATCGCTCAAAGATTCCCGTCTTTCAGGATATAAAAAATTACCTGAAACTTCATTGGATTTTAGTAGCGCTGAAGCAAAAAAATCTCAAGAGTTTCCTTTCAATGATCGATCCGTCTATACTTTCTCCTCAGTCTTGGAAGTTTTTGCTAACTGCTGCCTCATCACGCCGCTCTCAGGGAAACAATTCTCAGGTTCGCAAACTTGTATTGATTGAGTCGTAGCTGTACTCGATTCCGATGCCAGGGTATTGGGAAATAGAAAATAAGGTTGTAGCGACTGAAATAGCAGATTCAGTCTTTAGAATTTTGGAGTTTTACCCCGATTTATCAAGCCGTTACTGAATAAGTCTTTAAGCTAAGTAACTAGTTAGAAACGCTTTTAGTCAGTAGTAAGTGGTCATTTTTACGCACTACTGACTAATTTTGAGTTGTCACTGAAGAACTCAATAATTATGTAGATTCACACTCAGTTACTTATCTTTATTTTTTATACACATCTTAAAGATTATGCGAATCATACATATTTTGAACCACGTTCAAGAAATAGGTAACGGTATTGTGAATGTGGCTGTGGATCTGGCTTGTCTACAGGCAAAATCTGGTTATGAGGTAGCGGTTGTTTCTGCTGGTGGTGAATACGAGACTTTACTAGATATTTATGGTGTCAAACACTACCAACTAGACCAAAGCCGGAAACCGATAAGTATGATCAAAGCAGCTATACGTTACCGAGCGATCGCAGCAGAATTTCAGCCGGATATTGTTCATGCCCACATGATGACAGGAGTGATATTAGCACGTATTTTTAAAGGAAACAAATATGCTTTAATTTCTACAGTACACAACGAATTTCAACGTGCAAGTCTGCTGATGGGTTTGGCTGACAGGGTAATTGCTGTCAGTAAAGCTGTGCAAGATTCTATGTTTAGGCGCGGTATTCCAGAAAACAAGTTGCGGGTGGTATGTAACGGAACTTTGGGCAGTCCCCGCACTCGACAAATACAAGATTATCAACCTCTACCATTACAGCATCCAGCGATCGCGACTGTAGCTGGGATGTATCAACGTAAGGGAATTGCTGAGTTAATCGCCGCCTTTGAACAAATTGCCTCAGATTTTCCCCAAGCGCATCTTTATTTGGTAGGAAATGGCCCTGATAAACAGCTATTTGAGGCACAGGCACAAGCAACTTCTATAAAAGAACGCATTCATTTTGAAGGTTTCCAACCAGAACCTCAACGCTATCTAATATCTTGTGACATATTTGTGCTGGCTTCCCATCGTGATCCTTGCCCTCTGGTACTTTCAGAAGCGAGGGAAACTGGAACTGCGATCGTTGGTACTCAGGTAGACGGGATTCCTGAAGCTTTGGATAATGGGCAAGCAGGTCTTTTGGTGCCAGTAAAAGATAGTAATGCTTTGGCTGGGGTCTTAGTGCAATTACTGAGTAATGCCGAAATGCTGGACGAGTGGAAACAACGGGCAAATAAAAACCTAGAGCGTCTTAGTGTTGCCCGCGTCCATCAGGAAACAATGACAGTCTATCGGGAGTTAATTACAAAATGAGGGCATGGGGCATTGGTGATTATCAGTTATCACCAGTCCCCAGTAACAGCTTTAACAGTGTAGCGATCGCTTTAGTTTGAAAGCTACGCCTAAAGCGCCAAAGACGAGTACACCCAAAACATTAGTTGATTCAGGAATGGCGGTGTAAGAAGCACCCACCCGAATCGGCCCATCTTTATCCTCTTGATCTGCTGGTATTGCTGGAATGATTCCACCACCTGGGGTTAAATCGGGCTTGGTAGAAAAGAAATTGTAAAATGTTTCTCCGTCTGGGATTACGCCACCACTATAAGTGATCAGGTTGCCTTTGACGGTAACATTTGTAAAGATATCCTCTAGACCAGGAATACTAGAGAAACCAATCTTTCCATCTCCATCAACATCTCCCCATTCTACCGGCTCATTATCAAATGATGGATTAGAATCGGCATTAGTATAGAACAGCGTTTTTAAGTCAAAAACAAAGCTTCCTATATTATTGCCAGTGCCATTTATTAAGTTGTTAGCTCTATCTGGGACACCATATTCTATTCTTTGTCCTGGTAGAATATTTGGGCCAAGGGTTCTTGGTTCTCTCATTTTGAATATGTCTTTATTCACAGTCGTCACTATGGGTTCTACAAAGATGACGGCTCTTGCTGGTGTCCAAGACAAAAGACTAATTCCTGCTGCTCCTAGAACAGATAAGGCTATTTTGGTTGCAATTGTAGTCATATTTTTGTCCTTTTCATATTGGTTAAGAGAATGCTATACCGCATGGGTTAAATCAAACAGCAAAAACTCACTTTTCAACTGCTATCTATCTGCTAGATAAATAGTGGTTAATGTATGCTTGCTCACTGAGTTGATATCTACTCATAGGTTGATTTATAAAGCAATTCTTGTAATGCTTTATCACGATAACTAGTAATTTCACGCAATCTTTATAAAAAATCTAAATTAGAACTGATATGTTGACAGATTAGACAATATGTGAATTATAAAATTATCCTGACTCTTAATAAACCGTTGTTCATTGCTGTCTTAACGCGGCACTAAGTACCAGGCTTGATATGAAATGGTTATAAGATTTCGAGACTATAGCAAACGGCTTTCTGATTTTGAGCAAGAAATTTTAATTCGTTGTCCCCAATGCGATAGCATTGCCAAGATATTGACTGTGAATTCTGAGCAATCAAGTCCCAGTTCCATCAAAAGAATTATCTGTCAGCACTGTACCTATACAAAACAACAGTCAAATGTTGCCAAAGGAAAACTTGCACTGCAATTGTGGCAGAACAATTATATGGCTCAAAGAAATTCTAGCTATGGAATATTAGACCATTTTTTTGGCTTGCCCTTGTGGCTACAAACCTCTTGTTGCGGTCACGTGCTATGGGCGTATAATGAAGCACATTTGAACTTCCTGGAAAGTTATGTGCAATCAAAGTTGCGAGAACGTTTGCCAGATGACACATTAGGCTGGCACAATGGCAGTCTTGCCAGTCGCCTACCCCGATGGATCAAACTGACGCAGCATCGGGAAAAAGTTTTACAGAAAATCCAACAGTTAAAGCACAGGCTGTAATGAAGGTTTTAATCCTGTTGGTGAGCGAATTTATAACCACCCCACAAAGAAAGAGCGATCGCAATTACCAGCAAAATCGGTATGCTGTACCAAGGAAACTGGGACAAGGGTAAATGAGCCGCTGCACGCAGTCCGATGCTGGCGTAGGTCAACGGTAACAGGTAAACTACAACCTTGAGGGCAGCTGGTAATGTCGTAGGGTCAAAGAAAGTCGCTCCTAAGAATGACATAGGGATAATTATAAAATTGTTGTAGAGTCCAACTGATTCGAGCGATCGCACACTCAACCCCACAATCACCCCTAACCCAGCAAATACCGAACAATTCAGCACTACCAACAGTAGAAATAGTGGGTTGAGAAAATTCCAGTTTCCAGTCAACAGCAGCGCTACCAAAATCACCGAACCGGAAGTCATCAACCCCCGCACGACTCCCGCCAGCATTTTACCTATGTGCAGCGCTAAGGGGTGTATAGGAGTTAACAACAATTCCTCGAAGGTTTTGCTAAATAGTCTGTCTCCACAAATTGAAAATGTCGTTCCCCCAAAGCTAATCGTCATGGATGATAGCGCCACCATTCCCGGTAATATGAATTCCAAATAGTTGTCATAATTACCACTAATCCCTGAGCCGGGTTTGATAGAACTACCCAAACCCAAGCCAAAAGCTAAAATATATATCAGTGGAGATATTAATCCTGATGCAGCAACTTGTACAATTCTCACACGTAAATCTAACCAATCTCCCCAAAAAATAGTCAGAGTATCAGCTAGGAAGATTTGAAGTTGCGAAGTTTTGAACCTTTTGCCCGAAAGTAGCGCTCTTTGAGATGTCACGTGCTTTCAATTACTTATCAAAATTTCATTAAGTGTAATTTACATTGTTTTACACATCAATTACTAGGGGTAACAAAAATATCTCATCCTAAAAATTGAAAAGTAACAACAAAAGCTAGAGAGTCTAAGCATTCTGACTGTTTTAATAGTGAAAATTGAATTAAGACCATCTGATAATCATCAAAAATGTGCTATCATAATCCATCAATACGAAGAAGTTAAAAATTAACTAACAAATCAAACAAAACAAAGGTCATAACTAATAACAATTGGTTAACGATCAAATAAATAAAAATACTAACCAATTATTCAAGATAGAAGCAACAAGACATAAAGTTGAACTTCTGTCCAGATATTATGTGAAGTCGGCAAGAATAAATTTAGCTATGTAAAATTAATAATATTGGGAGGAAGCCCAAAGAGTGATATTTGGAATCTCCCACTGATTTAAAGTATTGAATACAGTGCTGGGAGGATATCAAGACCACTAAGTTATCTAGATAAATTCATATTTTTCTCAGTTACCGTGAACGTAGCACAGAAAATCACAGACAATTGCATTAAAGACTAGGCATACTGAAAAGAGGGAGCAAACTTTAGACCACTCCCTGCCAAATAGGCGTGAAGGTGATTAAGCAACAATGAGACGTAAAACCACTGGTAGATCGGCTACTACTTCTAAACCCTCTATTTTCCAATCCCCTATGTTTAACCTCTTCACCATCGCCATTATGGGAGGGGTATTGATTTTGGGAATTGGGATTGGCATTGCTTTTAGTTCTACAACCACGTTGGCGCCATCAAATGTGGCTTCCCGTGAATTCATTGACACCAAAGCACCAAACCCTGAGATTTGTGTGCAGTACGGAGCTAGCGCGATGGTGATGGACGCTAGACTGTTCGTCACTCTCAACCCCTTCAACGTCTATGTTGCCCAACCCAGTATGCGTCCTGGATGCGTAATCCGGCAAAATAACTGGGCGCTTTTAGAGCAACGTAAGCTGGTGACTAACGATCAGGTAAGAGATTGCAAAAATCGCTTGAATACCTTTGGTTTCACAGGTAACTTGGACAGTGACAAACCTGATATTAGGTGTATATATCAGAATGAAGCTGCTCAGAACTTCTTCACGGCTCAACCTGGAGCAGTTGGAACACCTCAAGAAACGGACAGATTTTAGATTTGGGTATGGGGCACAATAATTCCTGCTTGTTCCCCTTGTCCCCCTCATCTCCCACTGCTTCCTATCTATTTTTAGGAAGGGGTTGACCAAACTCGATCACCTGGACATCGGGAACATTCGGGACTGTTGGAACTGGAAATTCCGACATACCGAAAGGGGGAATGCTATTCAAATTACCGGGTTGATTTGGGAAAGAAGGAGGGGGAAGAATCAAACCAGGTTGTTGAGAGGATGTATTCGGAGTTAGGGGAGGTACAGTTACAAAAGGCTGTCCTAAGTTATTAGTAATTGTTGAGGGCAGTTCATTGGATGGAGGTGGTACTGTCAGTAAGGGTGGTTGTGCGTTAGTAGTAGTTACGGGTAGGTTAGTAGGCGGTTGAGGTGGTTTCTTGGGTGAAGGTGGGGAGTTTGCTGGTTTGACTACAGCAGTTTTACCAGAAATAACCGGACGTAATACCCAGCGAGTGGAGTTTTTTGGGGAAACGGGTTGCAGTTTTACTTGTTTGGGATTAAAAGCTGTGCCCGATGCTAAATCTAGGACAATGCGTGTGTCGTTCTCATTCAATTGAGAAACGCGAATGCTTTTGATTGATCCAGAATAATTTTGTTGTGTGGTAACGTTGCCCAACTTAGTATTTGGTAAATCTACAACAAGGCGAGGAGGTTGGGCTAAGTAAAAATAACGGGGAGTTGTGCCTGCTGATAGGGTGATTTCGAGTTGCTGTGTTTTGGTAGAAAAACGCCATTTATTTAGCTTTGCCACTGGTGTAGCAGCAGTAGTGAAAGTTTCGAGGGCGATCGCTGCACAAAAGCCTAATAGACTGATGCTAAATAGCTGCTTGCGCCATTGGCAAAATTGCCTAGTCTTTAGTCCCTGATCCATTCTTTTTATTTGCTCCATAAAACCCATACAATGCGCTCACATTGCTGTTTACTTCGCGCTTACGATTACTATCCCCAGCCCCCATTCTCCAGTTCAATGGCTGTTTAACTTATGAGATTTTTCCTCAGCTTTTTGGGGCATAGCGGTAAATGTCAGAGTTGGTGGGATGCCATTTATGCTTAATTGACCTGTCATGCTACCTTTTTCCACAAGTTGCATTTGAATTGTGACTGAGTTCAGAGGATCATTTTGGGGGCGAGGAATATCACAAAGGATTGATCTACCAACTTTCCCAGATAAATTTAACTGTTGATTTCTAAAGATGCCTGCCAGAGAGTGCTTTTCGTCAGTATCGGCGTTAGCGCTTGCCGGTAATACAGAGGCATTTAAGTAAATACCCGACTGTTGAATGTTTAACGTCAGGGTATCCGATTTTTCACAGTTCGGCAAATTTTCAGCCAGGGTTAGACGATATCTGCCGTTAACTGGAGGAGGAGCCTTGAGATTTTTTTCCCCATAAACGCTGACAGTTTTAAACAACAGTAGCACTGAACTTATTGCTACTCCGTAAAAAGCTAAAGATTTGAAGTTGAAATGATTCATGTGTTTGAGTGGAGAGATGAGGGGGATGAGGGAGACAGGGAAGACAAGGGGGACAAAAGAGAATTTACTCCCCCCTCTCCCTTGTCTTCCCTCTTTTCAATGCCCAATGCTCCGTGCCCAATGCCTCTCTTGTGCAGACTGGGTTACCACAGCGCTGGCTCCTCTTGATTACTAACTTCAGGAAGCATGGAAGTTAGATGAGCGGTGACTTGACTGTAGCGGCGAGTAATTAGCAGAGAGGAACGGCATTGGATAGCTAGTTGATCTGTATATCTTCCCAAGGTTTGACGCTCAATACCCCAAGTGCGGCTGGTGCCAGCAATTGTCAGGTCTACACTTTTTGAGGCTTCGATTAAGGCTTGGATTGGCTCTGGGGACTGGACAATTTTGATTTCAATGCGATCGCGTACACTTTTCGGTAATTGCTCGATCATCATGTCGAGTTCGTAACTCAATTTATCTTTGAGGCGATTTTCGGGTAAAACGTGTAAAACCTGCAACATACAAGTTTCATGATTGATGAGCAGTCTGAGCGCAAGTATAAGCGCCAAATCATCATGGATATTTGCAGAATAAGGCACTAACAAACTTTCTAAGCGATCGCTTCCACGGTCTACAAATACTGCCACATCAACTGGTGCAGTGGTGAGAATTTGGCCGACTTTTCCACCTAAACGATTGCGACTAAAAGCTGGACGATGCCATCCCACGAGAATTAAATCAACTTGGTCTAGTGCGGCAATCTGTGCTGTTTCCCGTGCCACATTGCTAGATATGCGAACGATAGGATGCACATAAGAGCGTGTTTCTCGCGGTTCCAGAGTATTTATCAATTCATCTAGCTGGTGGCGGCGCTGGGCAACTAATCGGTCTGCTTCATCTGGAGTACTTTCAAAGGCATAATCTTCTTCAAATTCAATCAGGCTAAGAGGGTTAACAATGGCGGGATGTCGGTAGTTGAGAGCAATACCTACTGCCAACTGTACCAACCCTTTTTGGGTACTCGGATTAGCCACTGGCACTAAAATTCGGTAGGGATGAAGGTAACTTACACTTCCAACAGTGGCATCTGTATCTATATCGTCTGTTTCTGCTTCCGACTCCGGTTCCATGACATCTAACCTGATCAGCTTCTTCGGGTATGTCCATTCCAGCAGTGGCGAGGTCATGAATGTAGTTACCAATGCCATAATTACCAGCATGGTAAATATTAAGGGGGAAATGACCCCTAACTCTAGACCAATGTTTAGCACTATCAGTTCGGTTAAACCGCGAGTATTCATTAACCAACCGAGTGCCGAGGCTTCCCGTTTATTAATGCCGCTGACACGAGCCGCTATATAAGTGCCAAAATATTTGCCTGCGATCGCCACTCCTAAAACCAACGCACACAACAGCCACAATTCTGGACGGTTGAGCAAGCCAATATCCGTCCGTAAGCCACTGTAGGCAAAAAATATTGGCAGCAAGAATATCAGGACAAAATCTTCGGTTTTTACTGCCAATTCCCGCACTAAATCTTCATTTTTGGGCATGGCTGCTCCCAGTAAAAATGCCCCAAAAATTAAGTGAATACCAATTAGTTCGGTGATTAGTGCCGATGCAACCACGCCCATATAAATCCCAGCTATCAGTAATTGGCTAAGGCGTCCTGCACGGAGGTAGTGTTTGACAAGACCTTGGAGAAACCAACGTCCTAGTGTCAACATCAAAACAACGTAAACTATACTGGCGATAATTGTGGGTATAGCACCAGCAAAGTCACCAGTCCGAGCAACTGCGATCGCTACTGCCAAGAGACACCAAGCTGTCACATCATCCACCGCGGCACAACTTAACGCTAACGTTCCTAAACGCGTTCCTTGTAAATTGTTTTCAGTAATGATTCGCGCCAACACTGGAAAGGCAGTAATCGACATCACCGCCCCTAAAAACAAGGCGAAGGCGGTAAAGGATACACTTGCACTGGCAACTAGAGGATAAAGTAGCACCGCTAGAAATGTTCCTAGAGAAAACGGCACTAAAATGCTCACATGAGAAGTGAAAACAGCTACTTTTAGCTGACTATTGAGGTATTTAGGATTTAGTTCTAACCCAATCAGAAACATGAAAAATATTAGTCCCACCTGAGACAAAACATTTAGAAAAGGAAAAGTTTCTGGTGGAAACAAGGTAACTGCTACATGGGGAGCAACTAAACCAAATAAAGATGGGCCGAGCATAATTCCGGCGACAATCTCACCAATTACCAGCGGTTGCTTAATGGAACGAAATGCTAATCCTACTAGCCTTGAAAGTCCAATAACAATCAGCACCTCAACCAGAACTAGAATAACTATGTGCATGGTTTCCTCACAATTAACTATCTGGTTTCTCGAAGATGATTCTTTAAAAAACTGGAAAATGTCAAGTTCGTTAGATCAAACCAAGAGTAATTTGTGCTTTGTTGTTATGTCAATTGCTGTTACGATGCAGGAGCAGGCAGGAAACAAGAATTATGATGATTTTCGCAGCTAAATCTCTAATTATCGGTCTTAAAAAAATTAAGTAATAGTTAGTCAGTTTATAGTTGCGCTTAAACGCAACTATAAACAAAATAGCGGTTATAATGAAGCTGAAAGCAGATAATTTTACCCAAATACTAGGTAATTAATTTTATATTTAAATCTGCTTAAGCGGAAGATTTATCGTAGCTTGTATTATGTAACAAAAAAGCAACGAGTGGTGATGCCATGAGGGTAGTAATGACTGCCATAATCACCATAATCGTAAATAAAGTGGGGGTAATTATCCCTTGCTCCAGACCAATATTGAGGATGATTAACTCCATCAAACCACGAGCATTCATCAGAGCGCCGATAGTTGCTGATTCCCGCCAATTTTCCCCAGCCAATTTTGCAGCCAACATGCAAGCAATACCTTTACCGAGAATTGCGATCGCAATAATTAAGAACGTAATCCCCCACAAAGTCGGTGTATTTACCAGTCCAATTTGAGTGTTCAATCCAGAGAAGACAAAAAATATCGGTAACAGAAAAGAAGTAGTTATAAACTCTGTATATTGGCGAATTTGTTGGGCAAATTCTCCGCGTGGTGTCACTGCTCCGAGGACAAAAGCACCAAATATTGCATAGATGCCTGTAACATCGGTAAACCACGCACAAAACATTAAAATTATCAACATCAAGGTCAAGGTTTGTCTGTTCACACCTGCATCACGTTTTGTCATGCGTGTGAATGCTCTCAGTAGA
This sequence comes from Nostoc sp. CALU 1950, assembly GCF_051172895.1. NCBI lineage: Bacteria > Bacillati > Cyanobacteriota > Cyanophyceae > Nostocales > Nostocaceae > Nostoc > Nostoc sp. CALU 1950. The sequence goes on from NZ_JBDNJQ010000010.1 coordinate 100,631, forward strand.
GGTTGTCCGATAAAAATCGCAAATAGCACGTAGCAAATACCACCACCAATTGCTAATATGGCAATGCTCAGAGAATTTTTCACACTAGCAAGGACGATCGCTAGTAAACACCAAGCAACTGCATCATCTACTGATGCTGCACCTAAAGCCAAAGTCCCAAAGCGGGTTTGTGCAAGACCGCGTTCGTAAAGAATGCGAGCTAACATCGGAAAAGCCGTAATTGTCATCGACGCACCTAGATACAATGCGGCTGACCAAGGCGTAACTTTTGGTTGAAAGAAATTACCATTGTGATAAAACCAAAAAGATGCGATCGCCCCTAAAATAAAAGGAGTGATAATTCCGGCAGCAGATAGCAAACTTGCACTTTTGATATGATGTTTTAAGAGTTTGGTGTTGAACTCTAAACCAATCAAAAACATATAAATTGCCAACCCAATTTGGCTGATAGCATATAAAATCGACATTGATGGATTGGGTATCTTGTCTCCTAAAGCTGTGATGATTGGAAGTTTAGGAAACAGCCATTGCTGAAAATCTGGTGCAATCAATCCTAAAAGAGATGGCCCTAGCATTACACCTGCAATCATTTCGCAAACAACATCGGTTTGACCAAGATAGCGGCGTCCTAAAATCGTGACAATGCGACAAGTGACTAAAATAACAGTGAGTTGTAGAAATAGCTGAATAACCAGATCAAAATTTGACATTGCACTTCCTTAATTTGCGTCTCTGCATTGAAGAATTGCTCCAGACTCCAAAACTTGTCCTGTTTTTCTCATTAATACATCAACACAAGTCCCAATTTTGAGAACAGAAGATAGCTGTTTTTAATTTGATGAGATACAAGAGGCAATGCGTTGCTTTGGTTTCCAAAGTTGTAGTAATTGTTATGTTGTTCTTAATAACGCACACAACTGTACGTCAATACAACATATTGCATCCAAACTAAAACCGCCATATATGATTTTTTATGATTTATTAAATTGCGATTTATAAACTTTTTCATCTATTTCAACCACAATCTGCTGTAGAGATATATATATAGCAATCCTAAATCATTCGTGAAAAATTAGATCCCCGACTTCTTCGAGAA